>DIEZ01000025.1:30103-65509 GCA_002418885.1 Syntrophaceae bacterium UBA5761 | reverse complement strand
CCCAACGACGGCCGCAGGAGGATTCGTCTTTCTTCCTGAATTATCTCAAGTATTTCGCGGTATACCTCGATTTCCCTTCTCAGGATATCTATAAGGGAGTCATAGAGTGCGTCCATGTTTTCTCCGAAGGCTTGAGTCATCTTACCTTGCCTGGACTTGCAATGCACGTTCCGCCTGGAGGAAAAAAACACAGAGCTGTCGGAACACCTCACCGGTGACCCGCCTCAAGGCGGACTATCAAGAGGTGTGATGGGGGAGAAAGGGAGAGGAAAAAGGTACCGGTCAGCCGAAAATATCGATGATCGACTCGCCAAGCATCTTATCGACTATCTTCTCTCCGCTCACGTTGTACGTCCCCTGCTCTATGCGGGATTTCAGGTCCTGGACCTTGTCTTCCCGGACATCGGGGAGCTCCGCGATCACACCCTTCAACTGTCTGATGTCCTTCGCCGCAGCAGAGAGATCGACCTTTTCCTGAGGCTCGGCATTCCCCCGGACCTGCTTGTCAGAGGGGTCTTGCACTTTTCCGTTCCTCTGATACTGCTGGATCGCCTGGGTTGCCGCGTCGTCGACTTTGGAAATCTTCATTTCTGCTCCTCGTGCTTTTACTATCACCTATCGGCAAAAGGACATAAAACTTTAGCCGAAACGACTCTTTTTACTTAGTTCTTGCCTTTTTACTCAACTGATCAAAAAGCATCTTCTGCAACCCCAGTCCGTCGCCCTTCTTCGCAACATTTTCGGCGATCTTCTGGTCCATCATCATGTAGTAGGTGTCCGTCCCGGGGGAATTCCCCAGGAGGCCGCCCTTAGGGACGGTCTGCCTCATGGTCTTGAGCACGTAATAGACGAAAAATGCTTCGAAATCGGCGCAGACCTTCTTGAGTTTCTTTTCCTCCTCCTCTTTCTTCGCCCTCGACGCGGCATCGGTCGCCGTTTTAGGGCCTGCAACCACCTCGTTTATCCGTCCGGTCCCGTCCATGTCCGCTCTTATATTATCTTCAGGTCCGCCTGGAGAGCCCCGGCCGCCTTGATGGTTTGCAGGATCGTGATCAGGTCTCTGGGAGAAGCGCCGATGGCATTGAGGCCCCTGACCACATCCTGGATTGTCACGCCCTGAGGAAGGAGCATCATCCGCTTTTTCTCCTCGATCGCCGTGACCTGAGATTCCGGCGTCACCACCGTCTGACCCCCCGGTCCCATGATGACATTTTGGTTTGCTCCTGTCCCCGCCGCCGGCGCTCCTCCCTCAGGGGGAGCCGGGGCAAACGGCAGGGGCTGGGAGACCTTTTTCTCTTCCTTGATTTCAATGCTCAGGTTCCCATGGGCGACGGCAACGGTCGAAATCCTTACGTTCTCGCCCATGACCACTGTCCCAGTCTTCTCGTTCATCACCACAACGGCCACCGAATCTACGGGGACGTCGAGGTTCTCGATGAGAGAAATGATACCTACGACGCTGCCGTGATAGCTATCCCTCAATTGAACCAGGACAGAGCTGGAGTCGACGAGCTTCGCCTCCACGTCGCCCACCCGGGAATTGATCAACGAGGCAAGCCGCATCGACGTTGTGAAGTCCGGTTGGTATAGATTCACGGCCAGAGACCTGTTCCGCTCAAAGTCATATTTCAATTCCTTTTCCACAAAGGCCCCGTTGGCGATGAAGCCTGCGGTCGTGTGGTTCTTGCCCACAGTGCTGCCCGATGCGCCGCCGGCCGCAAAACCTCCGAGCGTGACCGGACCCTGGGCGACGGCGTAGACCTCACCATCGGCCCCCCTGAGGTGCGTCATCAAGAGCGTTCCCCCCTGGAGGCTTTTGGCGTCGCCGATGGAGGAGACATTCACGTCTATTTTTGTCCCGATCTTGGCGAAGGGAGGAAGTTTGGCCGTAACCATGACCGCGGCCACGTTGTCCGCCTTGAGGTCCCTGCCCGTCATCGAAATCCCCTGCCTTATCAGCATGTTGACGATGGTTTCCTTGGTAAACCCGTTCTTGACGTCGTCACCGGTGCCGGCAAGGCCTGCGACCAGTCCGTAGCCGACCAGCTGGTTGTCTCTGACCCCGCCGATGCCGGCGATATCTTTTATCCTCGCCCCCTGGGCCGGAACGGTCATGAGGAAAAGCAGGAATGTCAAGAATGTCAATCTGATACTTCTCATCTTGCTCCTCTCCCCTTCCGTCGTCTCATTCCGCTCGCCTTTCATTGCCCTTTCATCAGAAAGGCCACACCCAGTCAACCATGCGGGTCAGCCACCCCGGCCTCAGCTTGTCGTCCACCACACCCTTGCCCGCGTAGAATATCTTGGCATCGGATATGTTGTAGGAAGCGACGGTGTTTTCGATGCTGATGTCCTCCGGGCGGACAACCCCGGAAACGATGAGATACTGATCTTCGGCGTTGACGGTCAGTTGTCTTTTCCCCTCGATGTAGAGGTTTCCGTTGCTCAAAACTTTTAGCACGCGCGCCGTGATTCTGCCCGTCAAGGTGCTGTTCCTGCTCGTGGCGCCGTCGCCCTTGAGGGAGTTCTTCGAACCGCCGCCCCCGTCGTACATCGATAAAAGCGTACGGTTAGGACCGGTCTGGAATGCACCCCCGATATTCGCCTTCGTGTCCGCATCCCTGCTCGTCGTGGTCTTCGCGTTGTTGGCGCCGGCCGATGATTCTACTATGATGATGGTGACGATGTCGTTCACGTGACGAGCCTTTCTGTCCGCAAAAAGGGTGTTCGCCGAGTTCTCGCCCGGCCAGATGGTTCCCACCGGACGCTGAACCTGCGGCGGCGGCACGTCGAGGGGCGTTTTGTCGTTAAGGTTGTAAAGGTTCTGAGAACAACCGGCCATGATACAAAGGACGACAATGAAGAGAGCCTGCCTTGCCGCCCCTTTTCCGATTGTCAAGTCTCTTTCCACTTTTCCCGGCCCTCCGTCTCTACTAAAAATCAGAAATCAACCCGCACGGTATTGTCTTCGACGACCCGGGCATATATGACTTTATTCGAAGAGAGATTCTTCACCCTGACGACGTCGTTGCGGCTGCCGTCTTCCTCGGGCAGCCCGACTGTCATTATGGTCATCCGGCCACTCTCGAGGACGACCCTCACCATCTTTCCCCTTCTTACGAGGGGGTAGCTCTTGAGCATGTTTTTGGTGATCTGACAATTCGGCCTGACGCTGGTCGTAAGCTGTTTCCCCACGAAATCACTGAAGTCAGTCACCGCATTGGCAGGGACGTCGGTGAACCACCGGCTTTCGAACCTGACGTCTTCCCTACCGATCTCACGGCCTCTCTCCAACGCCCTGACGCTTAGCGCAACGTCGCGGAAAACCTCGATCTTCACACGCACCGTTTCCTGCCTCAACAGCGCATCGTCTTCGTAAAGGTTGACCGTAAAAAAAGAATTTCCGGCGAAGTCCTCGTTTCTTTTCTCACGAACTTCGAGGCCGATTTTTCTGCCGGGCAGTTGGATGTCGCTGACCCGGGAGGTGAAAAAGACCCGTATGTTCCCTTTCGGCCACGGCATATGCTTTTCGATGTAAGTCCTGACGGCCTCTTTGATCGTATCCGCAGAAACGGTCGCCGCTTCGAGTCGGCCACCGGTGAGAATGCTGACGGCGACGGCGACGGCGACGAACAGCCGGCATCTATTTTTCGTCCTTTCGACCGTCATCTCCACACCCCGCTCTCTTTCGTTTTACCGCTTAAGGTTACCGACGGTCTGAAGCATCTGGTCGGCTGTTTGGATGGCCTTGCTGTTCATCTCATAGGCACGCAGGGCCTCTATCATGTAAATCATCTCGTCCACTGAATTGACGTTGGACATCTCGAGAAAATGCTGAGAGATTGAGCCGTACCCGTCCTGAGCGGGTTTTCCCGTCGCCGCCGGACCCGAACCCTCCGATTCCTCGAAAAGGTTGCGGCCCAGACTGGTCAAACCCGCCGGGTTCACGAATTTCGCGATCTCAAGCTGGCCGCTCGCTATTTTCGTTCCTTTATCGTCCATCGCCGTCCACATGCCGCCGGCGTCGATCGTAAAGGTGACCGTCTCCTCGGGAATAGTGACGTTGGGGATCAACTTGAGGCCGTCGGCGGTGACGAGGAGGCCGTCCTTGCTCTTCTTGAAGTTTCCCGCCCGGGTGTACAGCGTCCTGCCGTTGTCGTCGACCTGGAAAAATCCGTCCCCTTCGATCGACCAGTCGAAGGGATTTCCTGTCTGGACATAATCGCCCTGGGTGAAAAATTTCTGCACTGCCGCAAGTTTCGAGCCCATCCCGATCTCGATGCCGATAGGGTTCTGTATACCGGTGGACGTCTCGAACCCCGCTCTTTTCTGTATCTGGTACATAAGGTCCTGGAACTCCGCCCTGGACTTCTTGAACCCGACGGTACTGAGGTTGGCAAGGTTGTTCGCCACCACGTCCAGACAGGTCTGCTTCGCACTCATCCCTGTTGCCGCCGTCCAAAGTGCCCGAATCATCGTTTCCCTCCCGTCTTCATATTCTTACCTTTCCTAACAACGGCTCACCCGACCCGACCGACGCGGCTCGTCGATAGCTTATCCTGCTCGTTGATCGTCTGGATACCCTTCTGGTAGACCTCGACGGTGCGCTGGATGTTTATCATCTCCACCATCTCCCTGATGCTCTGGACGTTCGACAGCTCCAGGAAACCGGCCTGAACGTCCGGCTCATCCTCGACCTCGAGACCGGCGCCGCCGGGGTCGGAAAAGAGGCCGTTGCCGTCCCTCACCAGCAAGGACGGCTTGGCGAATTTGACGATCCTCAATTTTCCCACCCGGTTGCCGTCGACACTGACCTCCCCGTTTTCAGAAACAATGACGTTGTTACCATTCAACGTGATCTTCCCCGATTCGCCGACGAGGAGGTCGCCGTCCTGCGTTACGACCTCGCTTTTCTTGTTGAGGGTGAAATTCCCCTTTCTCGTGTATGCCTCGCCGTTCTTTGTCCTGACGACAAAAAAACCCTCACCTTTGACGGCAATGTCCAGGGGGTTTCCCGTCGCCACCAGGGACCCCTGAGAAAAATCGACGACCATGAGCGGCGTCGCTTTCACTCCCGCACCGCCTGAAGATACGTCTTTCTCCTTCAGATAGTAGAGCATATCGGCCTTGTAGCCGGAGGTGCCCATGTTGGAAATGTTGTTGGCGATGCAGTCGAGTCTCGGCATAACGCGGTTGGTGGCGCCGACCAATTCCCCTATTCCTCCGACAGCCATGAGATACGCCCCCTTCCTTGTTTTATAAAATCTCACAGCAATAAACGTACCACGATAAAGGCAGGGGGGATTCGCGTGAATAGACGGCTCTTATGCGTTCAGTCGAACCCTCGAATCGGCCGACCGTCCAGCGGGGGCAGGGAATATTTTTCCTCCGACGGGCAATTTTTCCTTTCCCTCCACCGGTTGTTCATCCTGTAGATGAAGGCGAGTATCTCGGCTACGGCCCTGTAGAGCTCCGGGGGGATCTCCTGGTCGATCTCGAGGCTCGACAGGATATGGACGAGGTCGGGGTCTTCTCTGACGGGAATGCCGTGTTTTTTTGCAAGGTCGATGATCTTTTCCGCGATCAAGCCGGACCCTTTGGCCGTCAACCGGGGAGCCGAATCCTTAAGGGGGTTGTACCTTATGGCAGCGGCCAAAGGCGCTTTCGTCCTGCCCTGTCCTTTCATCCCCACGCTCCTCCCTGCCTTTATCAGACGAACAGATTCACGACGTCGCCGGGAAACAGGCGTTCCCGATAAAAGGCCTCTCTTTTTCCCTCTATGTCTGCTTCCGTTATGCAGGCTACCGATTCCATCGTGCAACCGGCCCTGTGGACGGACTCACGCAGTTCGTCAAGGGCGCTCGACAAAAAGTTGCTCAACTCTTCGTTTTCACACCTTATACTGCAGCGGATACGCTCGCCTCTCAAGCCTGCCTCGACGACGACCTTACCGAGGGCGTCGAGGTCGAGGAATAGGACGATGTCATAAATGTCGCCGTCGGGTCCTGGGTTTCGGTTGCGACGGACGAAGACATCTCCCGTCCGCACACCCCCCGGAAAGAGAAAGGGGATCTGAAAAATAAAGCCGTCCTCCCTCTCCGCGCAGAGGATGTTCATGACCTGAAGGGCTTCGACCGTCTTGACCGATCTCTCGAGAAAGTCAAGGAATCCCCGAAACCCCTCTTCCTCCCGCGCCGGGCTCCCCGGCTCAGTCTCGGCGTTCCTCAGGTCTCCTGCGATCTTCATCAGGACCCCTTTAAGGCATCTCTCGGCCGTCGGAGGCGCCCCTCGGTCCCCCACGGCCTTTCTCAGGATACCCTCCCGGAGGAGACCGATATTCCGTGCGTAGTCCCGGAGAAAGGCCCCTTCCTCGATTTCTTCCGGCTGGAAAAAAAGGGATTGTACGAGCTTGAGAGCATCCTTGACATCGTTTCGCCCGATATAGCGGACAAGTCCTCCGAGTTTTTCGCGGCTGAACACCTCCGCCGCCTGACTAAACATATCGCGGAGGGCCCCGGGATTGGAGCGGTACCACCTCAATAGATCACTCTGGAGTAAAGATGTCTTCGGGGGGACTTCGATGAGACTCAACACAACGCGGGGAAACTGCTGATCGACCCGGACGACGACCCTGTCTCCCGGTTTGAGCACCACCTCCGAATCGGCCGTGACGGTCGAACCTTTCAGGGAAACCAGGTACTGCTTGCCGTCCCGGGCCTGAAGAACGTCTGCCGTCAGCAGTTCACCCACGGCAAGGTCGAGGGATCGGACCTGGTGGGCCGAAGACGTCCTGAGCGATACTTCCTGCAGGAGGACGGCCTTCGGGAGGTCGACTCTATGCGGGCTCATCCTTCTTGCGCTTCAATTCAACTATCAGGCTCACTTCACCTTCGGTCAAACCGAGTCTCTCGGCGATTTCACCCTCCGTCAATCCCTGCCCGATCAAATCGACGGCCTTTTCGTAACGATCGCCCGGCTCTCCGGCCCCTTCTTCGCCTTCCCGGCTTTCTACTGCGGACAGCCTGACATCGGTTGCATCCATCAGCATCCTTAGGCGTCTTTCCTTCTCCTCTACGGCAAAGGATATCTCCTTCAGTATCTTCCGGCTGTCGTCCATGGCCCTGAGCAGATTCTCGGCGGCACCTTGGGACTCGGCGATCAGCCGGCTGAACTCCCCAAGGGCCTTCGGGTCGACACCGCCGCCCCGTCTCTTGATCTCACGGTTCACGACTGCAAACAGAAACACCACGGCTACGCAAAGGACTGCGTCGGCCACCAGCTGAAGAGTCAGCAACAGTGTGATGTTCATGTCATACCCTGACGTCTACAAGCCCCCCCGGCGTATCGTCCGCCGCTTCACCACCGTCCGGCCTCCCTTTTCGGCCTTCCCGTCGGCCACCGCTTTTTCCACTCGCTTCTTCACGTTCCCTTTTTCTTTTCTCTTCCGCCTTCTTCGCATCGTCTGCGTGACGGACGTTTTCCTTGAGGAGTTTCTTCTCTTCGCCAAGCTGGATGTCGAGGTATCTCTGCTGCATCTCAGAATGCTGTTGCTGAACCTGCTGCACCCGCTCCACTGAGTTTACTTGCAGCAAAACATGCTTGATATCGGCCGGCCCTGTCATGGCTCCACCCCCGGCGGCATAGGAAAAATTGCCCGCCATCATCTACAATGATCGGCCTTTGCACTCTTTTTCTTTAATTTCCGGTTTTCGGACAGGGTATATCGACGAGAAACCTGACCCATCCTTTCTCTGTGACGATCCGGGCCCGTGCCGCATATTTGGCGGCGAGCAGAAAAGCGCCGAGAGCGAACTCCGGAGTATCTTCGTCTACCTCACCGGTCCCCTCGAACGAACAATCCTGCACGCCGGAGTCGCCGTCGCCCCTGAAAGCCACCTCCATCCTCACAAAACCTCCTTCGCACCCCGTCGCCATGAAGATTTCACGGGACGAATTCCCTGTCGTCGCCCGGACAACATGCCTCATCATCGCCGACAGCGCAAGGCTGAAATCGGTCGGGCAGCCCATCACGTCGGGAAGGTTTTCGTCGAGTTTGAGCGTCTTCTTGACGTTGTGTTTGAAGTCAAGGTCAAACTCAAAGAAGCGCGCCTCGAGGGAAAGGTGTTTCGACAGATTTATCTTCTGTTCAGTCTTATCATTCACTGCTTGGTGTTTCTCGGAGAGCACGTGCAGCATCTCCGAAAGCCGGTCGGTCACCCCGCTTATGATCTCGATATCCTTCATCATACCGGCGGCGGGATCCAAAGACACCTCCATCCCCCTCGAAATCTTTTTCATGTGGGCCTCCATCCGTCTCCGGACGAGGCTCGACCGTCCCATGATGCCGTTGAGGGGGTTGGCAAAATTGTGGACAACCCCGGGTAACATCTCCCGCACGAATGAGGCTTCAAAGGCCGCCCGGAGCCTGCTCACGGCCTCATGCAGGGATTCGCCGTCTTCATCTATCATCGTTTTCCTGTTTCTCCCGCTCCTACTTCCTGTTGTCGATTATCATGTTTTGCAGCATTCTCCATGCCTTATCCACCTTCTCCTGTTCCGGGTCACAGGGTTCGCATCCCCCGGGCTTACCCGAAGAGTAGACGATCACCGTATTGCCTTCTCCATCCTTTATTTCCCGCATCCCGATCGAGTCGGTGGCGCTGTCCCTTTCCTTAGCCTCCATCTCCTGCCGGATCATCATCCGGATAGTATTATCCTCAACGCCCGTTTGTTTCAGCTTGATGATCTGCTCAGGAGTCAGCGCATAGCTATAATTCAAGAAAACCCAAAAGACAACAAAAAACGCGATTCCGATCCTTCCCATGTCCCCCTCCCGGCGTCGGCCTTCCCGACAACGCCTCATCGTCTACGTCCTTCAGAGTAAAGTATACTTCGTAAAATATACCTGTCTCACCGCTCCCTCCCCCAGAACGCCGTTCGCTTCCTTTTCTATGTCCTTCAGCAGTTGTCGCCGGGCCTTCAGCAGATCTTGGAGCACAGTGGAACCGCTGCTGCGGATCGTTCTGTAGACGGCCTTCCTGAGGTCCAGTATCTTCTCCCGCGCCGTGTCCCCGCCCGAATTCAATTCCAAGGTGACGTCGCAGACCAGTACCCGATAATTCCCCTTGTCGTCCTTGATGTTGACGGCAAATTTTTCCAGTGACACGAAGTTTCCTTCCGACGTTGCGGCAGGAGGGGGTTTTTTTGCTCCGCTGCCTACCGGACCGTCGCCGAAATACAGCCAGGCGAGCGCCGCAGCGCAAACCACCAGGACGAGCAAGACCAACGCCGCCACCCTGAAGGGGTGCTTCTTCTCCCCGCCCGAACCCGACTCGTCCTCCGGCGGAGCCTCTTCACCCTGAGGTTCCTCCTTTCCGGGCAAATCGATTTCCAGTATATCAAGTTCGGCCTTTTCCGCCATTTTCGTCCGGCCCCCCAATACCCCTTATTTTAATCGCGGAGATCCTTCAGCCTGCCGCGGAGCCTCAAGACGGCCCTCGAATGGAGTTGACAGACCCTCGACTCCGTCAGACTCATCACCTGTCCGATTTCCTTCATCGTCATCTCCTCGTAATAGTACAGCGACAAAACCAACCTTTCCTTTTCGGGCAGGTCGTCGACGGCCCGCTTCATGATATCCCGGATCTCGCTGTTCAGAAGATTGGTGTGAGGGTTTTCCTGGACGGTCCCGTTGATGCCGTCGTGACAGCCGTGGCGTTCCCAGTATTCCGGCGGGATGTCTTCACTGCTCAGAAGAGAAACGCTCTTTGCGTCATCCAAAAGCTCGAAGTATTCGTCCAGGGAAACGCCCAGATGCTCGGCTACCTCCTCGTCGTCGGGCGGATGGCCGAGTTCCTTTTGTAAGTGCCGGAACGCATCTTCCAGTCTGGCGCCCTTGTTGCGCGTCGACCGCGACAACCAATCCCTCGACCTCAGCTCGTCCAGCACGGCTCCCCGTATCCGGTACCTGGCATAGGTTTCGAACTGGACGTTCCTTTCCTTGTCGAACTTCTCTATGGCCGATATGAGCCCGATGACGCCCACGTTCATCAAGTCTTCCTTCCCCGCGATGTAGGGTGGTACTCTCACGGCGATCCTCTCCACGATATTCTTGACAAGCGGAGCGTATTGCATGATCAGGGCGTCGCGCTTCTTATTCACAGTCTCTACCGATTATGGCGTTCGAAAAGAACTTCACGCTCCCGATGTTATAACGACCGGCGGGTTCCCGGCTGAGTTTTCTCGCGATACCGATTAGGCACTGACTCGCCTTCGCCCCGGGGTATGCCTCAACCAGGGCCTTCTGTAGCCTCGCGGCATCGGCCACTCTCTCATCGTACACGATGTATCCCAGGTACTCTATCGTCAAGTCGAGAAAATGCTCCGTCGCGCTGCCTACCCTCCTGTAGACCTCCCTTGCCTCCTGGTAATTCCTGGCCATATTCACGAGGAGCATGATACGTTTCTCGGAGTGACTCCGGTAAAGTATCTTTATCAGGGCGTAGGCGTCCGTTATGGACGTCGGCTCCGGTGAGACGACCACGACGATCTCCTTGGCCGCCATGTTGAAGTACAAGACGTTGCCCGTGATCCCCGCCGCGGTGTCGATGATCATGTAGTCGAACCGTTCGTCAAGGTTGTCCAGTTCTTCGATGAGGGTCATCTTCTGGCCTCGCGTGAGGTCGGCCAGTTCCTTGATGCCGGAGGCCGCCGGAAGGATGCTGATGTCGCCCGGCCCGGTGATGAGCACATCCTGAAGGGTTTTCTTGCCCTGGAGCACGTGGTGGAGGTTGTACCGGGGCGTGAGCCCCAGGATGATGTCTATGTTGGCCAACCCCATGTCGGCGTCGAAAACGAGCACCCTTTTGCCGAGCTTTGCCAGGCTGTAGGCGAGGTTGGCCGAGACGTGCGTCTTCCCGACGCCCCCTTTACCGCTGGTCACCGCCAGAACTCGTATACTGTTGTTGCGCTGCTTCTCGAAAGCTTTACATTCTGAAGAGTTTACCCCCGCCATTTCCGCCTTTACCTTCATTTTCCTGAGTTGCGCGGCCTGGTCCACTTTCGCCTCTCCTTCTCAATTCAGTCTGTTCCGCACGATAAGTTTGGCAATCTTGCCTGGTTCGGCAACCTCGATATCCTGGGGTACGTTCTGCCCGTTGGTTAAATAGGAGACCGGTTTGCCGACCTGGTCCACGACGTCGTAAATCGGGCCGAAGCGCGTGCATTCGTCTATCTTCGTGAAGATGATGCTGCCGTAATCCATGATCCCGAATCTCTCTGCGGCGTCGAGCATGTGCTCACGGCTTGCCGTCGGACTCAGAAGGAGGTGCATCTCCACGGGAGCGTCCCGTATTATCCCTTTGAGTTTGAGGAGATGGTTGCCGTCCTTCCTGCTCCGGCCGGGCGTGTCGATCAGGATGGTCTCTCTGTCCGAGAACTTCTTCAGGGCGTCCCGGAAAGCTACCCCGTCCCCCGCGACCTCAACAGGAAGGCCCATTATCTTCCCGTAGACCTTCAGTTGCTCAACGGCAGCGATCCGGTACGTATCCGTCGTGATGAGCCCGACGCTCCGCTTCTCCGCCAGGGCGTAGCGGGCCGCCAGTTTTGCGATGGTAGTGGTTTTGCCGACGCCGGTGGGACCGACAAAGGCCAACGTCCTTTTCCCCTTCACTTCCCCCGGAAGAGGCTTCATGGAGGTCCTGATCAATTCTTCCACGGCGTCGAGTTGCTCCGCTTCCTCCCCACGCCCTACCGGGGTCACTTTCCGGACGAGGCTCATCAGTCTTCGCGCCCGTTCGCTGGAGATGCCGTTCGAGATCAGGTGATAGAAAACGCCCGAATGGTTTTCTTTCTCCCTGTCGCGGAGGTCGAGAAGGTCAAAAAGGGTGTTGACGGTATTCTTTAATTCCGTCAGTTCCCGCCTGACGGCGGCCCCCTCCCTGACCTCCCTGACGAGGACTGTCAGCTCCTCGATACGGCCGGCAAGCCTTTCGACCCCTTCAGGCTGATCGCCTTTTCTCTCTACTTTTCCTGACGTCCCGCGTCCGGGGGACGCAACATTATCCCTGTCGTCCCGGGCCGCCGAAATCTCGAAGAGGGGCTGCCGTCCGCCCGACAGCCGTTTCGTCGACAGGATGACCGCGTCCTCACCCATATCCGCCCTGATCCGGGTTAGGGCGTCCTGGATGCTGTTCGCCTCGTACCTTTTGATCTGCATCTCGCTACTCCACCATGCCCAGTGATTTTATGTTGACGTCCCGCGTCACCTCGTTGTGAGAAATCACCGCCAGATTCGGGAAAAATCTCTCGACGATGTTCCGGAGATGAATACGCGTCTGCGGTGAACACAGAACGACCGGCTGAAACCCCCGCGACGTGAACTGGGGGATGTATTTCTGCAGGCCCGTGATGACCTTCTGGATGAGGTCGGGGTCCGCGGCTACGTAAGATTCATACTCGGTATGCTGGACGGCACGGCTGATCGCTTCTTCGATGGCCTGGGCGAGCGTAACCACCGTTATATCTCCCTTCGCGTCCCTATACTGCTTCGTGATCGTCCGGGCCAGTGCCTGCCTCACGTACCCCGTCAGGATGTCTACGTTTTTCGTCAAGTTCACGTAATCGGCGAGCGTTTCCAGGATGGTGAGGAGGTCGCGGATCGGGACCCTTTCCCGGAGAAGGCGCTGCAGGACCTTCTGGATCAGGCCCAGGGGCAGGACATTCGGCACGAGTTCTTCCACCACCTTCGGATGACCGGCGGCCAGGTTGTCCAGGAGCGACCTGACCTCTTCCCTGCGCAGGAGTTCATCGGCGTGGGACTTGATCACCTCCGTGAGGTGTGTCGTCACGACAGTGGCTGGGTCCACAACGACATAACCCTTCGCCTGGGCGCTTTCCTTTTCCTTTTCACCGACCCAGACGGCGGGCAGGCCGAAGGCCGGCTCCTTCGTCTCGATCCCCTTCAGCTTAAGCCCCCTGTCGTCGGCCGCGATCACCAGATAATGCCCTGGAACCAGTTCCCCCCTGGCGATTTCGACACCCTTGAGGATGATTGAATATTCGTTCGGTTTCAGCTGCAGGTTGTCCCGGATGTGGATTGCCGGGACGATTATACCCATCTCGACGGCGAGCTGTCTGCGCAGGGCCCTTATTCTCTCCAAGAGCTCTCCGCCCTGCGCGGCATCGACGAGGTGAATCAGGCCGTAACCGACTTCGAGCTCCATCAGGTCGAGCGGTAAAAGCGTCTCCACCGACTCCCTCGGGGTCGTCGGGGGCTGGGCCTCTTCCTCCTTTTCTTTCGCGGCGCTTGCGGTCTTGAACAACTTGAAGGCAAAGGCCCCGGCGACCGCTGAGATAGCGAAGAAGGATATCTTGGGCATTCCCGGGATCAAACCGAAAACTAACAACATAACCGAAGCCGTTGCGACGGCCTTTGGCTGAAGGAAAACCTGGCCGGCCACCTCGGCCCCAAGGTTCGTCGAGGACGTCGACCTGGTGACCAGCATGCCCGCGGCTGTCGAGACGATAAGCGCCGGGACCTGGGTCACGAGGCCGTCGCCGATCGTGAGGAGCGTGTAATTCACTGCCGCGTCGTCTATCCTCATCCCCTTCTGGAGGACGCCGACGACCAACCCGCCCACGATGTTGACGAAGACGATGATGACCCCGGCGATGGCGTCACCCCTCACGAATTTGCTGGCGCCGTCCATGGCCCCGTAAAAGTCGGCCTCCCGCTCTATATCACGCCGCCGCCGCCTGGCCGTGGACTCCGTAATCAGGCCGGCGTTCAGGTCCGCGTCGATGCTCATCTGTTTTCCCGGCATGGCGTCGAGGGTGAACCGGGCCGCCACCTCGGCGATCCGGGTGGCACCCTTCGTGATCACGATGAAATTGATCAGGACGAGGACGAGAAAGACGATCAGCCCGACCACATAGTTTCCTCCCACCACAAAGGTCCCGAAGGCCTTGATCACCTGGCCGGCCGCGGCGGTCCCCTCGTTCCCATGGAGTAGGATCAAGCGCGTCGAGGCGACGTTCAGCGAAAGCCGGAACAACGTCAGGATAAGCAGGACGGAGGGAAAGATGGAAAAATCGAGCGGCCTCAGGACGTACATGGACAGGAGCAGCACGATGATCGAAAGGGTGATGCTGAGGGACAGAAGGATGTCCAGCACGATCGTGGGTATGGGGATCATCATGATCAGGAGGATTCCGATCACACACCCCGCCATCATCATGGTTGTGTTTTTCGTCCAGTCCGGAAGCATCTCTGTCTTTGCGTATGATTCGGCCATGAGCGACTATCCCGTCCGCGTCCTTCCCGTCAACCCGTACACGTAAGCCAGGACTTCGGCGACGGCCCGGTAGAGCTTCTCCGGTATTGCCCTGTCGATGTCGACTGTCTTATAGATGACCCGCGCCAGGGGTTTGTTTTCTACGATGGGGACGCCGTTCTTCCGCGCAATCTCCCTGATCTTCTCCGCGACGAACCCGGCCCCCTTGGCGACAACGACCGGCGCCGACATCCGGGGCGCCTCGTACTGCAGGGCGACGGCGATATGGTCCGGGTTGGTGATCACCACATCGGCCTTCGGGACGTTCGCCATCATTCGTTTCTTCGCCATTTCTCTCTGCAGGCGGCGGATCCTCGCCTTCACCAGGGGCTCGCCCTCTGTCTGCCGGTATTCGTCCCTGACCTCCTGCTTCGTCATCCGGAGCCCCTTTTCGTATTCCCACCGTTGATAGAGATAGTCGAACATCGCCAGGACGACGAGAATCCAGCTTGTCCTGAGGATGATCTTGAAAGTTATCTCCCCGACGTATTCCATGATTCCCCTTATGCTCTGGTCCGGGAGCAGGAATGTCGCTTCCATCTCGCCCTTCACGGTAATGTAGACGACAGTCCCGACGACGGCGATCTTCAGGATGTTCTTAACCAGTTCCGCCATGGCCCTGAGGGAAAACATCCTCTGGAATCCCTTTACAGGGTTGATCTTAGAGAAGGCGGGCTTGATCGATTCCGCGGAGAGAAGAAACCCGACCTGTAGGTAGTTCGCCAACAGCCCCGCAAGGACGACGACGAGGAAGAGGGGCAGGACGATCAGTACGGATTCGACCATCAGCCCGGAAAGTAAGCCCTGTACGCTGTCGGCGTCGAGGGTCTTCGACCCCGCCCCGCCGAGGGACCTCTTCAACATGCCGGTCATCCGCGCCAGCATTCCCTCCGACCCGAAGTAAAAATAGACGAGGCAGGCCATCAGGATGGCGGCGGAAGCGACCTCATGGCTCTTCGCCACCTGGCCCTTTTTCCTCGCCTCCTCCCTACGCCGCGGCGACGCTTGCTCGGTTCTTTCCTGGTCTTGATCCGTCTGCGCCATCGTAGATTCTCAAAGTCGATGCGACCTTAACGCTCAAACGCTCATCAGGCGTAAGAGCCCGTGAATGCTCCTCTCCAGACTCCCGAAACAGCGGCCTGCGATCGTGACGAAAAAAGGCATTGCCAAGCCGATTCCGATCAGGCCGACGGCGATCTGGAGAGGAAACCCGACGATAAAAACATTGATCTGGGGTACCGTCCTGGCTACAAGGCCGAGGCCTACGCTCATAAAAAACATCATGGCGATGACCGGTGCCCCTATCTTCAGGGCCAATTCGAACATATCTTTCATGAAAGTCATCAGACCTTGCAACACCGGCCCCGTCAGATGAAGGCCCGGAGGTGGGGCCAGACGGAAGCTCTCGGCTATGGCGCCGATGAATACGTGGTGCCCGTTCAGGCTCAGAAAAAGCAGAGCGGCGACCAGATAGAGAAACTCCGCGATGATCGAAACCTGCGCACTGTTGGCCGGGTCGATCACGTTGACGATCGCAAACCCCATCTGAAACCCCACCAGTTGCCCGGCAAGCTGGATGCCCGCAAAGACAAGCCGTACCGTGAACCCGATCACCGCCCCGACCATGACCTCACCGGCCATCCTCAAGAAAAGTGTCGCCACGTCGAAGCCCAAGGCGGAGGCGTCCAGCTTAACGAAGGGAAAGAGCAACGACGTGATCAGTATGGACAAGCCTCCCTTGACCCGCACAGGCACCGAGGCATCGCCGAGGATCGGCACCAGTACGATGATGGTGCTCACCCTCAGAAAGATCAGGATGAACAGTTGCGCCTGTTCCAGGGTGATATTCGGCACGGTCCTTCGCCCTTGCCCTACTTTATGTACATCGGTATGTTGGAAAAAAGGTTCTGCGTATACGTCACCAGGATGTTCATCATCCAGGGCAGGACGATGAGCATGGCGATCAGGACCGCAAGGATCTTGGGTACGAACACCAGGGTCATCTCCTGGATCTGCGTCACGGCCTGAAATATGCTGACCGCAAGACCGATAACCAACCCCACGAGCAACATCGGGGCGGCGACCAGGAGCGTCACCTTGATCGTTTCGCCTGCGATGCCTATTATCAAATCCGGAGACATGGATGAACCTCTCTCATAGTTGACCGAAACTCTGCACCAGGGATCCCACTATCAGGTACCAGCCGTCCACCATGACGAAGAGGAGCAGCTTGAACGGCAGGCTGACCATGATTGGCGGCAACATAAGCATCCCCATGGAAAGCAGGACGCTCGCGACTACCATATCCAGCACCAGAAAGGGCAGGTAGATCAAGAACCCTATCTGAAAGGCGGTCCTCAGTTCGCTGATGACGAAAGCCGGGACGAGGACAGACATGCCGACATCCGACGGCTTTTCCGGCCGCTTTGAATTGGATACCTTGATGAAAAGGGCGATATCCTTCTCCCGCGTCTGCTTGAGCATGAAATCCCTGAGCGGCGGGGTCGCCATCTCGATCGCCTTTTCCGTGGAGATCTGCTTGCTGAAGTAGGGCTGAACGGCCTGGGTGTTGACCTGATTCCAGACCGGCCCCATGATGAAGAAGGTGAGGAAAAGCGAAAGCCCGATGATCACCTGGTTGGGCGGCATACCCTGTGTCCCCAGGGCATGCCTGAGGAGGGAAAGCACCACCACGATACGGGTGAAGGAGGTGAGCATGATCAGGATGGCCGGCGCGAGCGAAAGCACCGTGAGGAGCAAGAGCAATTGAAGGACAACAGCCGTTTGGTCTGCCCCTTTTGCCGTGTTCGATATCTGCAGGCTTACCGATGGGACCGGAAAAGATTCCGCCCCCACATCCCCGACGGCAAGGATAACACCGGAAATCAGGACGAGGCAAAGGAGACCGGCGATACGGCGCCGGGATGCCCTAAACATTTTTCTTCTCTCTTCCCGGCAGCCGGAGGGCCGCCAATTTCGCCCGGTAATTCATAAACTGATCCGTCACGACGGACGGTATACCGCCTTTTCTCGTTTCCCTCAGTTTCTCGACCGCCTCCGGGTCGGAGATCGTAGCGAGCAGAGACATCTGATTGTTCGAGATGCCGATGACCATGATGTTGCCGAGCACCTCCATGACCATGACGCTGTTCTTCGGGCCGAGGTAGTGGGTCGAAAGGACCCGGACCAACCCCCCGTCGGACTGTACCGTCCCCGCCCGCTGAAAGACCCTCTTCAAGACATAGGCGGCGGCGACCATCAACCCCAGGACGACGGCAAGGGAAGAAATCATCTTGACGACCGACGCAAAAACATCTACGGGTCCCATCACCACCCCCTCAGGCAAGCTTGTTGATTCTCTCCGCCGGGGAGACGATGTCGGTCAGACGGATACCGAATTTTTCGTTCACCACGACGACATCCCCCCGGGCTATCAGACGATGGTTCACGTATACGTCCATCGGCTCTCCGGCGATCTTGGACAACTCGAGGACGGACCCCTGCCCCAGTTGGAGGAGTTCGCCGATCAGTATCCGGTTCCTACCGAGCTCAACGCTCAGGTCCAACGGGATATCGAGGATGAAATCGATATCCAACGTCTCGTTCCCCTTCCTCTCCGCTTTCGAGACTTCGTCGAAAGCGGCGACGCCGACCTCGGTCCTCGCGGCGGACGGCCCGGAATCGAGAACCCCCTTCCAAGGGTCATCCGAGGCAACCTCTTCGTCTTCTGAAGACTGCACGCTTTCCTTTTCCTTCAATTCATTCTGCTCCATAAACTCAGACCTCTTTTCTGTTGACAAGTCGGGCTATCTGAACGGCCAGGCTCCCCTTGTGCGTGCCGGGATGGGCCTTGAACTTCAAAACCCCCTCGACAAACACGTCCAGAGGATCCAACGAACTGTTGTCCAGGACGATGACGTCGCCTTTTTTCAACTCCACGACCTTTCGCGTCTTAATCTGCGTCCGTCCGAGCTCGGCGACGGCCTCCACCTGTGCCTCGCGGAGAGCATGGAAGATTCTTCTCGACCATTCTCTGTCCGTTTCCCTCTGCTCACTGAGCAGCCCGCATTCCAACCTTTCGCGGATCGGTTCCAGCGTTGAATAGGGGATACACAACGACAGGATTCCGGACGTGTACTCCATCTCTATCTCAAAATTTACGACCACGACGACGTCGGCCGGCGGCACCACCTGAACGAACTGCGGATTGACCTCCGACATCTGATAGATGAACTTGACTTCCATCAACGCCTGCCAGGCCTTTTCCATGTCCGCGAGGACCGCCAGCACGACCTTCTTGATCAGGCGGTTTTCGATCGCCGTGAACTCCCTGCCCTCGATGCGGTAAGATTCCTTACCGGCGCCTCCAAAAAGGATGTCCACGAGAACGAAGATGAGCTTCGACTCGATGACGACGAAGGCGCTTCCCCTCAGGGGGTCCATCCTGAAGAGGTGGAGGCTCGTCGGCAAGGGGAGGGTCTTCATGAATTCCCCGAACTTGAGTGTGTCGACGGAGATGCAACTGACGCTGATCACCTTGCGGAGCAGCCCAGACAGGCTCGTCCGGAACATCCGGGCGAACCGCTCGTTGGCCATCTCGAGGCCCGGCATCCTACCCCGGATAATCCTGTCCTGGTTGGTCAGGTCATATTCCCTGACCCCCGACGGGTCGGGAACATCCATCTTCTTAGTCTCGATCTGCCCGTCGGAGATGCCCCTCAACAGGGCGTCCACCTCTTCCTGCGAAAGTATCTTGTCCATCAAACTCCCACCACGCCTAAGCTCCCGATACTCGCATGACTACTGGATCACAAACTCGGTGAAATACACCTTAACGATCTTTCCCGTTGTCAGGAAGTTATTCAGCCGCATCCCGATCTCGTCTTTCAGGCGCTGCTTCCCCACGATGTCCATAAGCTCCCTGTAAGACTTCGCCGTGAGGAGGTCGAGTACGTTGTCCCTCAGTTTCGGTTTTATCTTGTTGAGCTCCGCGAGACAGTTCTTGTCCGACACTTCGAGTTCGATCGTAACCTTCAGATACCGGTCTCCCTGGTTGTCGACAAGGTTCACGATGAAGGGCTCCATCGCCCATAGTACAGGCTCCGCCGCTTGTCCGGCCGTCGCTTTCTTGGAACTGTTCATCTTCGTGAAGTACAACGCCCCGACGGTGCCGGCGGCGGTCACAACCAAGACGGCCAGCCCGATGATCACCCACTTTATCAGAGGCTTTTTCTTCGGCGGCTGCAGACCTTCGTCCACAACCTTCTCGTCTTTCTCTTCTTTGGCCATCTCTGCACCCCTATCCTTCACGGTAAGTCAATGTGATCTCGACGGAGCCCGAAGCAGCTCCGCGCCCGCTTATCCCCGTCTTCGTCCGTTTCATGACCCCGTAACCGGAGACGGCGGTCCGCTCCGGATCGGCGCCATGGGACACCAGCAGCTCCGCCACTACGGCACCACGCGACGCAGCGAGCTCCCAGCAGGAGGGAAAGCGCGACTTGTCTACGGGTACCTCGTTCGCGTATGCCTCGACCTTCACGAGCAGACCCGCTGTCTCCAGCAGAGGAAAGACCGGGGCGATGTACGCTTGCATCTCCGCCGCCGGATCGGCCGACCCCGCTTCAAAGAGGAAGGCACCATCCAAGACAATCCTGAGCCCCCCAGGGACGAATTCGGCTGACAAGGCCCCTTTCCCCTCGAAACTACGGATGAACTCGTCCCTTTTCTCGATGAACCGGCCCTCACCGTCCCTCAACGCCGCATCCTGTCCCGCTTGCTTTCCGTCGAACTCAAACGCCCCCGGGGAAAAAACGAAGGGGTCGAAGACTCGGACGGAGGCCTCCTCCGCAACGCCGGGGACGCCGAAGGCCATACCGACAGCGTCAGAAACCGCTTTCGCCTTTGCCACGTCGAGTTTCGAAAGGGAGAGGATCAGAACGAAGAAGGTCAGCAGCAACGTCATCATGTCGTTGAAGGTCAGCAGCCACACGCCGTTACCGACCTGGGATTCCCCGCCGTCTCGATCTCTTCTTATCTTCATGACCATCCCTTTTCCGGACGCGCTGAAAGCGCCCTAAAGGAGTTCAAAATAGAATTCCACCCTGTTGTCACAACCCGAGCCTCCCCGGCCTCCGGCCGCAGGCCGACTGCGGTGCGCGAACCCGGCCGCAGCCAATCGCCTCAGCGGAACTCCACCTTTTTCCGACATATGCCTCATGACGACCCCCGCCCCGGCCGCCGCGACCTCCCAGGACGGTCGGGAGGGATTTTCCGTTGCCTCTTCCCTGCACACATGACTGACTATGCCGAGGACGAACGGTGAATCGCCGACCTCCGACGCGAGGTCGTCTAAAAGGGGCCGGGCGTCGTCCCGGATTTTCAGGGTCGCGGCATCGAACAGCTCGCCGGCCGGCAAAGTGACCTTGAATCCCTTTTTCGTCCTGACCATCTCGGCCTGATCTCCTTTGCCCCTAAAGGCGATGATCCTCCTGACGTCGCCCATCGCCGCCTCGATCTTCATCTCCGCCGGGTTCGCCGGATCGTCTTCGCGGGGGGACGCGTAACCGGGCAACCGTCTTCCCTCGGCCTGGCCTATGAACCCCTTCAACTTCTTATCTTCGACGCTGGAATAGGACAGGACCATCAGGAAAACCGTGACGAGGACGGCGATAGTCGAACAATAGGTTACCTGCCAACTCTCGCCCCTTCGGGCTCCCGGGATTTCGCCCTGTCGCCGCACCATCAGAACGCCGATTTCCTTTTTTCCGGCGAGACGAAGGAGTGCAGTTTCTGCTCCACGACCCGCGGATTGTCACCTTTTTGAACGGAGACTATCCCGCCGATGATCAACTGCTTGACAAGCAGTTCCTGGGCGCTCAGCATCCGTAACTTCCCCGCGATGGGGAAAAAGATGAGGTTCGCGGCGATGACGCCGTAGAAAGTCGTGACGATGGCCACCGACATCGACGGCCCGATGCTGCTCGGGTCGTTCATCTGCATCAACATCTTGACGAGCCCGATCAACGTCCCCATCATCCCCATGGCGGGCGCAAAATTGCCGAGGGACGTGAATATCTCGGCGCCGAGGCGATGCCTCTCGGCCACGGATTCGAGTTCCGTCTCCAGGATGTCGGTCAACTTTTCCGGTTCGATTCCATCCGTCATCAGCTCAACGGCCTTCACAAAAAAAGGGTCCTTCAGCCCCGGCACCATACGCTGGAGGGCGAGGATGCCCTCTTTCCTGGATACCCGCGACATCTCGACAATCTTCCTGATTACCTGCTCCGGGGCCTGCACTTTCTGAAAAAAGACGTTCTTCGCAACCGCCATCACTCTGAGCACCGTCGGGAGGGGATAGCTGATCAAAAGCGCCCCGATGAGTCCCCCGCCGACGATCATGGCCGAGGGGGCGTCCAGAAACCAGGAGAGGCCCCCTCCCGTAGCCATAGCCAAGATAACGAGACCGAATCCCGTCGCGATTCCCAGGATGGTGGCAATATCCATTCAGTACGCCCTTCTCACCCGACTCCGCTGAAACCTCTAAAACATGCGGACATAACCGTTGTTCGAACCGATATCGAGCAAATAATGTACCAGAGGGAGAAAGGAGAAAGGGTCGTATTTCCGGAGTATTCCTACCGAAGGGAAAGGACGTCGCAAGCGGTGTTTTTGACGGTGAGCCGAATATTTGACAGGGCGCCGGCCCTAATATCACCTCAAGGGGACGCCCTGTCCACGATCAACCGCGTGATATTCAATGCTTACAGCGCTGCTACCGCTTGATGTTCATCAATTCCGTCAACACCTGGTCCTGGGTCGTGATCACCCTCGCGTTCGCCTGGTACGCCTTCTGGGCGGTGATCATGTTGATGAACTCGGTGGCGATGTCTACGTTAGACATCTCGAGGCAGTTGGATTTGACCTCCCCCATCCCCGACGCACCGGGGACGTTCTTGATCGCCGGCCCCGACGTGAGGGTCTCTCCGAAGAGGTTCGAGCCCATTTTCTTCAGTCCCCAGGGGTTTTCGAAGTCGGCGAGCACAAGCTGGGCGATGTCGGATGTCCGGCCGTTGGTGAAGAACCCGTTGATCTTTCCTTCACCGTCGATGGAAAGGCTCTTCAGGAGGCCGGAGGCGTAGCCGTCGTTGCTCAGGGATCTGATGACGGACGTACTCGCGTACCCGGTTATCGGGGGCGCAGACGGCCCTACTATGTCCCAGGTAACCTTACCAGCGTCACCGATGGTGGCGCCGTTGGGCAGCTCATCGTCGAAGGTGATTTCAATATTCTCCTGTGTTTCGGGGAGGTTTCCGTCACCATCGAATGTAAAACTACCCGTCGCGGCCGAGGGCGTCCCGTCCAGGAAGACCTCGAAATCCCAGCAGCCGGGGTCCGCCCCCTTCGTGAATTCCACGTTGAGGGTGTGCGCAGCACCCAAGGAGTCGTACACGGTCTGGGAGCAGTTGAAGGTCCCCTCTTCTGCTTCTTCCGCATTGAGGTTGATGCCGAAGGAGAAGGTCGTCGTCGCCTTCGGCTCCGACTGGACGTTCGCGAGGGCGATGTCGTCGATGGTCGTCGAAGCCTCCCCCGTCAGGTTGTAACCCTGGACCCTGTAACCGTTCGTGTCTACAAGGTACCCCTCATTGTCCATATGAAAGGCCCCCGCCCGCGTGTAATACGTCGCCCCGTTCGTGTCGTCAACCATGAAGAATCCGTCGCCGTCGATCGAGACGTCCGTCGCGTTGCCCGTCGTCTCGAAAGAGCCGGGGCCGAACTGAGTGGCTATGTCCGTCACCATCACCCCGCGCCCCACCTGCAAGTTACCCGACGACCCGCCGGAGAGACTCTGGCTCAGGACGTCGCCGAAATAAGCCTTACCGGCCTTGAAGCCGACGGTGTTGACGTTGGCGATGTTGTTGGCAATGACGTCCAATTCCTTCGAACTGGCGTTCAGGCCCGAAATCCCCGCCCACAGTGCGCTTCCCATGCTGTCCTCCTTTTCGAAACAAATTTGCTCGATAGAATTTTGCGAGACTCATCCCGCCTTCCTGACGGACGCAACGGTCGAGAACGCCACTTCCTGGCCCCCGACCACAAGATAAGAGGAGCCGTTCTTGAACGTGACGCCCGATACGGTCCCCGTCGCCAGTGTCGTCCCGTTCACCGTGGAACCGCTTTTGTTCCGGGCGCTCACCTGAAACGTGTAGGTGCCGGTCAGGGAGCCGGGATCCCAGGTTACCGAGTTCACTCCCGCCTGCTGACTCCCGAATTCTACCGTCTTGACCACTTTGCCCTTCTCGTCATAGATAGAGACGGTCCCCTCCGTCACGTCCTCGGGGAGCGAATAAGTGAGGGTCTTCGCCGTACCGTCCGCCACGACCATGTTCCCCTCGAAGTCGACCTCGCAGCCGATAAGATTGGACATCTGGCTGTTGGCCATTGCCGCGATATTCGTGTTCAGAGACTCGAGCTGACTGCTCACGTTGATGAGTTGCTCGACACTGGAAAACTGCGCCAGTTGGGCGGCAAAGTCGGAACCGCTGAGCGGATTAAGCGGATCCTGGTTCTTCATCTGGGCGATCAACATCTTCAGGAAGGCGTCCTTCCCCATCACCGAGTTCGTTGCGCTGCCTACACTTGTCGTGCTCATCCTGTCACCTCACTTTCATGCTTCAGACAAAGACATTCAATATGCCGTCGCCGCTCAGGAACGGCGAATCGTCACTCTCCATCGAATACCCGGACCCCCGCCCGCCGTCTCCCCAGCTTTGGCCGGGGTCGTTTCCTCCGAAGGACCGGCTCCCCTGATCCGGCTGCCCAAGGTCTTTTCCGTATTGATCCTGTACCACGACATCCATCCGCTCGAGGTTCCACCCCTGTCCCTGCAGGGTACTTTTCAACTGTTCCATGTTCGATTGTAAAATCTGGCGCACTTCACCGTTTTCGGCCGTCAGCACCATCTTGAGCCGGTCGCGGCTGACCCGGAGGTCTACGTCCAGAGTTCCGAGTTGCGGCGGGCTCAGGGTCAACCTTACCCGGCCGGAACCCGCCCTGAGAAGGAGTTGCCCGTTTTCCGCAATCTTATCGATAACGGCCTGGGTCGAAACCGGCCTGGACGTTGTTTCCTTCGCGGCCGCGGAAAGCGATTCCTTCGCCTCCATAAGTAGCCCTTGATTTCCCGGGAGGTCGCAGGAATTTTGCGGGGAGGCGGTTTTCGCGTCCGCCTGAAAGCGGGTGCTCTTTGCCTGTGTCTCAGTCCCGAAACCCTCGAGCCTTTCTACCTGCTCTCGAAAAGATGCGGACGAATCCTTGAAACCCTTCGCGCCGCCCCCATCTACACGCCCAGCCGTCTCCTCACTTCCCTCAGGAGCGCCGTCGGGGGCGGACACCCGAGATGCGCTCACGGCGGATTCGTCTTTTTTTCCCGACCGTTCCGTCTTAACACCCACCTTGCCCGAAGACGTCTTGTCTCCCCCCGGGGGGGCGCTCACATTCACGCCGGTAAGGCCGTCGTGATCCCCTGCTTTGAACACCGGTAAGGTGTGGACCCCTGTGTCCCCTTTTTTCCCGCTCGACTGCGAAACCGCCTTCAACGCGGCGCCGAGGTCCTGACCCGGGCCGACCGCGCCCACAACCTTAATCTTCCCTGAAGGTGCGGCATCTGCGGCCTTGCCCGTCGTCGTCCCTGGCGTGTTGGCTCTCCCGCCGTCCAGACTCTCGGTTGCGATGTCTCCCCCGCTCCCACCTTCCTCGACGGACTTCGACAAGAGACGGTCAAAACGACCTGCCGCCTTGGAAAGCGACGCTCTCGCCGTCGTCGCGGGATTCGACGGCCATCGAGAAGATTCCCGGCTCAGACCTCCGGCCACCGCTCTGGTGAACAACCGGCCTTCCCGGGCCGCTTCCGGCGCAACCTGCCGGTTTTCCTCGACGCCGGTTTGACCCGCCGGACCCGGGAGCACGGCCTCGGCATTAATCCCCGCTCCCGCCTTTTTCCTCTTCGCCGGCGGCCCTTGGAACCCCTCTTCGGCCGACGCCGTCGTCCCGGCAAGGGACTCCCCTTCACCAAGGGCAATCATGAAGGCCGAAGAAAAGTCCGCCTTGCCCGCACCGGACGAGGCCGCAGAGCTGTTTCCGGCCCCTCTATTTTTCTGCGGCCCGGACGCATTCGGCATAGCCGACAGGCCTTTTTCCTCAACAACCGCTGGCAGAATGTGAGACCCCGGAACACCGTCAGGCATCGAACGCTTCCTGGTATTTTTTAACCATCGATTGAGCAAGAGATGTGCCACAGGCCGTTCATTGCCGAAACCTACCGTTTTTCAGCGACTTAACGTTTAGGGGCACTGCTCGTCTTTTTGGGAAGGGGGAAAATTTTTCCGGATAGGCCGGGGGACGTCCACCTCAAAGCCTACCCGGAAAATCATGGCGGGCACGGTCAGTCGTGTTTAAAATTGGCCATTTCTTTGGCGATCTCGACGGCCTTACCGGGGCTGATATAACCCCATACTTTGCCGGCCTTTTTGCTGTTCATGTTCGCAATTATCGCCGCCGCCATCTTTTTATCCATTTTTTCCAGGATGGGGCCGACCTGAGGAGGAGGCGTAGCCTCGTATATCTTGGCAAGATCCTTGAATTTTTTGTCTTCGACGTCCAGGGCAACGCTGAGCTTTTCCTCCAGGGTCTGCAGGTTGCCGATTTTTGCGACGACCTCCTGCTTCAGGGCCTCGAGCTTCTTCTCCTCCGCCTTCAGTAGATTTTCCCGCGACTCGATCTGTCTTTGCCTTTCGAGCAGGTGGTCCGACAGTTTTCTCTCGTTTGCGAGGCCGTCGTCCAGCACATCCCTCAAGGGACGTCCTCCCGCGGCCGCCATGGTCGCGTCCGCCTGCGCCGCATTGAGCGGGAAGAGCGTGTAATGGGTCTCCGCCTTCCTGATGATCCCGCCCACGGCGAGCATCTTTGCTATGAAGAGAAAAAAGACCAGGACCTCACAGACGATGATGGTCTTCTTTACCTTCGTTCCTTTTGTACTGATCGATTCCGAACTCATCGAGCCTCCTAATCTCCTTTCGCGCCAGTTCCTGCTTGTACGCCTCACGTTGCCGGTCTTTCAGGACCTCGATCGCTTTGCGCTTCTTTACCGCTTCCAGAAGATCCCGCCTCTTCTCCTCCAGTTCCTCCGCCGCCTTCCTTACGACGTCTTCCTGGCTCCTCTCTTCAATGTTGACACGACCGAGGTAGTCAAAAAGCGCTGCGATATCGCCCGCCTTCATCACGCCTTCCTGCATTTCGGAGAAACGCCGCGCCAAAAGGGACTTTTCGTTCCGTAGCCTCTCGAGTCTTTCTTTCTCCCTCTCGAACCGTCTGACCCGTCCGGCGTATTCGATCAGGACCTTTTCCTCGATGCGCCGACGGAAATCGAGCAGGGGCTGCAGGACGAACTTGAACATGGACCTCACTCGAATAAGGCGAAGAGCTCACGGCGACTGTCTTCGAAGGCAACCCGTTCTTCTATGCCCTGTTTCAGGAAGGCGTTGACCTTGCCGATCATCCGGAGGGCGTGGTCTATTTCCGGGTTGCTCCCGTCCACGTAAGCGCCTATGTTGATCAGGTCCTCGGCATTACTGTACGTGGCGACGATGTTCAGGACATCGTTTGCCTTTGCCTTATGCTCTGCGTCCACCACGTCGACCATCACCCTGCTTATGCTGTTGAGTACATCTACGGCGGGGTAGTGGTTCCTGGAGGCCAGCCGGCGGGAAAGGGATATGTGGCCGTCCAGGATCGACCTTGCCGCATCGGCAATCGGCTCGTCGAAGTCACCGCCTTCTACGAGGACTGTGTATATCCCCGTTATGCTGCCTCTCCCCTCCAGCGTCCCGGCCCTCTCCAGGAGTTTCGGCATCATGCTGAAGACGGAAGGTGTATACCCTTTCGTCGTCGGCGGTTCGCCGACCGAAAGGCCGACCTCGCGCTGGGCCATCGCAAACCTGGTCAGGGAATCGACCATCAGGAGGACATCCTTTCCCAGGTCCCGGAAATATTCCGCTATGGTCGTCGCCAGGTATGCCGCCCTCATCCTGATCAGGGGATGGGTGTCCGACGTGGCAACGATAACTACGGACCTCGCCAGACCTTCTTTTCCCAGGTTTTTTTCGAGGAACTCCCTCACCTCCCGGCCCCTTTCGCCGATGAGGCCGATGACGTTCACGTCCGCCTTCGTATTGCGGGCGATCATCCCCAGGAAGACACTTTTCCCTACGCCCGACCCGGAAAAGATACCCATCCGTTGTCCCTTGCCGCAGGTCAGCAAGCCGTTGATGACCCGAACGCCGAGGTCGAGGGGGCTCGTGATGCGGCCTCTCCAGAGGGGGTTTATCGGGTCGGCGTACAGGGAATAGGACCCCTCGTACTCAAGGGGACCGTTTCCGTCCATGGGGTTGCCGAGGCCGTTGATGACCCTCCCCAACAGTTTCCTGCCCACCTTGGCGTCGGCCCTCCTTCCCCTCGCCACGATCCGGCAGCCGGGGCCGATGCCCCGCAGGTTGTCGAGNNACACCCTACCCCCTTTAAACCCCACCACCTCGGCATGAATCGGCTTATCGCTTCCTTTCGGGTAGATCTCGCACACCTCGCCGAGCGAGGCACCCGGTCCATGTCCCTCCACAACGAGGCCGACGATCTGGGTCACCTTGCCGTTCACCCGGATCGGGTTGACCTCTTCCAGACGACGATGATAGGGGGCAAGATCGATCTTCATAGTTGGGACGTCGAGACCATCAAGTCTCTTCCATGCCGGTTAAGGCGCTCCTCAATTCACTCAACTGACGGCCGACCCTGGCATCCACCTCGCCGTAGAGGGTCTCGATGACGACACCCCCCGGCTCGACGGCCTCGTCGATCTCAAGCCGGGCATTGCGCAACCCCTCGATGCTGCGTACCGCCTCGGGGTTCACCTCCACCAGGTGACGGTAATCCGCCGGGCTCAAACGGACCCTCAACCCGTCTCTCTCCAGTACGTCCTTGACGGCGGCCTTCAACACCTCGACCGCAACGTTTCGGTTCGTCGCGACCTCCTGATGGACCACCTTTTCCGCGACGGCAAAGGCCAGAGAAAGGATGTCGGTTTCACAATCCTTCAGGGTTTCTGCCTTAAGACGACTCAATTCCTCGAGGGACCGGGAAAAGACCTCCACGGCGGAACGAAGATTGTCCCGTTCCTTTTCGACTCCCTTCTTCATCCCCTCGGAATAACCCCTCGCGTAGGCCTCCGCCTCCATGGCCTTCAACCTCTCCTCCATGACCTCCTCGAGATGCCTTTCACTGACTGCTGCCTCCTCTACAGCCGGGTTTTCCTCCTCGCGAACGAAGGGGCGGCGGCTGAACCCCGACGAAGTTCTCCGGTTGACCGAATCTACAAGCAGGATGTTTTCGGCCTTTATCACTACGTCAGACAAGCTGGTCTCCTTCCTCGCCCCGCGCGATCACTATCCTCCCCTCGGCCTCCATTTTTTTCACCACTTCGATGATGTTGCGCTGGCTCTTCTCGACCTCGGAGAGTCGCGTCGGCGGCATAAGCTCGATATCCTCTTTCAGCATCTCGGCACCCCGCTTCGACATGTTGCGGTAGATTTTTCCGCGCATACCTTCGTCCACGACCTTGAGTGCCTTCGCCAGGTCTTCGCCGGTCACCTCGCGAAGGAGTTCCTGTATGCTTCTGTCGTCCAACTTGAGGACGTCGTCGAAGGTGAACATTTGCCGCCGTATCTCGGCGGCGACGGCGGGCACGGCCTCGTCGAGAACGGCCATGATCGAGGCCTCGCTCGTCCTGCTCATACGGTTGAGAATCTCGGCCATCATCGCCGCCCCGCTCGGTAATTGGTCGCTGATTACGCCGACGGTTATCTCCTGCTCGAGGGTATTGGCGATCTCCTCGACGAACTCCCTGGGAACGCTCTTGAGGGTCGCCATCCTCTTGGCAATGTCGCCCTGCAGTTCCACGGACAGGTTTTCCATGACCATCGCCGCCTGTTCGGGCCTCAGGTGCGACAAGATGAGTGCGATCGTCTGGGGATGCTCCGTCTTCGTGAAGTCACGCAGGATCTGGGGGTCCACGTCCCCCAGCTTTTCCAACACCGGGTTGTCGGCTAAGTCGTGACCCCTCCTTTCAATGGCATCGAGGATGTTGCGTGCCCTCTCCTCCCCGAGGGCCTTGACGACTATATTCCTGGTCATATCTTCCTTGATCGACACAATGCCGCCTTTTTGCTGGACGAGGGTGCAGAATTCCCGGGCCACGCTGTTCACCTCATCGGAGGAAATGTTCGTGATCCGGCTCATGTGTCTAGTGAGGCGGCTTATCTCGGCAGGCCTCAAATTTTTCATGACCTTAGCAGCCAGGTCTTCGTCGAGGGCAAGCAGGATGACCGCCGCCTTCTCCTCATTCGTCATTCCCGAACCTCACCGGCGAGCAAGAATTTTCGTGTCCGCTCCTGTCTCTTTTCGCCCGTCCCGTCGTGTCGCTTCACTTGATCCAGTTCCTCAAAAGCTCGGCGAATCTCTTTGCATCGGCCCCGGCCATCTGCCTGACGACATCGACTTCGTTGAGGGCCTTCATGGCCTGGTCCGCCAGGGCCGCCGGCGCCGGCCCTTCAGGGAGTTCACCACCCCGCGAGCCGGGCGGCAATGATTCGACGGACGCATCCCTGCCTTTCATCATCAACATCTTGGCTGTAGGCCGCAGGATGAAAATGACCAGGCAGATGACGCCCGCAAGCAGTACGAGGTGTTTGATCAAGGGGAGGAAGGGGACGACGTTATCTATCCAGGTTCCGCCTTCTCCCGCGCCTACCTCTGCGTCGCCTTTTTTCAGGGGAACGCTCGTCACGACGACCTGATCTTCGCGCTTTTGGTCAAAACCGACCGCCTTCTTCACGAGGTCCTCAAGGTCGGCAATTTCCTTCTTCGACCGGGGCTGAAACTCCTCGACACCTTTGTCGTTTTTCACGTAGTTGCCGTCGACCAGCGCGGCGATGGAGAGTTTCTTGATGTCCCCTACCGGCATCACGACCTTGTTGACTGTTCGGTTGATCTCATAATTGATGATTTCGTCCGACTTCTGTGCCGGCGACTCGGCGTCGCCGCCGTCATCCGTCTTTTCCGTCTGTCGCTGAACGCTTCGGATCACCGGTTCTTCCGGGTCATACTTTTCCTCTGTCTTTTCGGCCACCCGAAAATCTATGTCGGCTGTGACCCGGACGACGGCCTTGCCTTCACCGACGACTTTCTCGAGCATCGACTGGACCCTGGCCGTCAGGTCCTTTTCGATGTTCCTCTGATACTCGACCTGAGTGTTCGAGAGCCTCGCCAGCTTCGACTCATCCTGCACCTTGGAGAGGACCTTCCCGCTGCTGTCCACCACCATCACGTCGTTTGGGTTCAATCCCTCGATGCTGCTCGCCACGAGATGAGCGATTCCCTCTATCTGCGGCGGCTTCAGGTTCCGGCCCGGCTTCAACTTCAGGATGACCGAGGCAGTCGGTTTTTTCTGGTCCTCCACGAAAAGCGACTGCTTCGGAATGACGATGTGCACCCTGCTGTGCTGAATCTCATCCAACCCGTTGATCGTCCGGGCGAGCTCACCCTGCAACGCCCGCTGGTAATTGAGCTGCTGCATGAACTCCGTGAGGCCGAGGTTTTTTGTGTCGAAGATCTCGAAACCGACGCCGCCACCCTGGGGCAGCCCCGAGGCGGCCATCTCAAGCCTCAATTCGGACACCTTATCCGCCGGAACGAGGATGGAGTCGCCGGAAGAAGACAGCTTGTAAGGAACTTTCTTCTCCTTCAGCTTAGCAACGATGTTGCCCGCGTCCTGACTGGTCAGATTGGAGAAAAGCACCCTGTAGTCCGACTGGTTGGCAAGGTAGATGAGGATGCCTATCCCGAGCAGCGTCGCCGCCGATATCCCGATGACAGACGCCTTTTTGGAAGAAGACAGGGCACTGAAGCCCATCCACATCTGTCGGATAAATTGCTGCAAAGACGCCATAAAAAGCCTTCCCCGAAACAACCTCGGTCAAGCATCCATGCCTCCGCGCGGAACCGCCCTCACGAAGGCACAGGCTTCGTTAAACCTGCATCCTCATGATCTCCTGGTAAGCCTCGATGATCTTGTTCCTTACCTGCATCATGGCCTTGAAGGATATGTCGGCCTTTTCCAGTGCGACCATCGCTTCGTGGATGCTGGCCGAATTATCGACCTCCACCTTTGCGATGGCCTGATCGGCTTTCAACTGAAGGTTGTTGATATCCCTTATTGTTTGCTTGAGTACCGTACCGAAGGGCGTCTGGGCGCCGCTTTCTTCCTTTGCCGCTTTTCCCGGTTCAACCGGCGTCGGGGCGCCTTTTCCTCCTATGATGATGTCGTTCATGACCGGCCTCCTTCTCCGTCAGCGTCCGATTTCAAGCGTCTTTAGCGCCATACTCTTCGTCGCATCGAAGGCCGTGACGCAGGCCTCATAAGCCCGACTAGCCATGATCATCCCGGCCATTTCGCTCACCACGTTCACGTTGGGCAGCGACACGAACCCCGAGGCATCCGCGTCCGGATGACCCGGGTCGGCCACTCTCCTCACGCCTTCCCGGCTTTCCTCGACATCCCCGACACGGACCATGTTCAACGCCTTCCGGAGCTTCATGTCGAAGACACGGCCGACCGGCTGGGAAGAGAAAGAAATGACTTTACGCATGTAGGGGCCTCCTTCCGGCGTCCGCGTCGTGTCGACGTTCGCCAGGTTGGCCGTGATGACGTCCATCTTCGCCCGCTGGGCGGAAAGCCCGGAGCCGCAGATCCTAAAAGGGACAAAAAAATCCATCCTACCTGACCTCCTGTATGGCGCTTTTCAAGCTCCTGAATTTCCTCGCCAAAAGCTCGACCGTCGTGTTGTACATGAGATGGTTCTCCGCAAGGTCCATCATCTCCCTGTCTAAGGAAACCTCTTCATCTTCCCTGTCGACTACTTCCATCGTCCCGTTCAAGGGCAGGGACGGACGGCCGATGTGGCGTACATTCGTCGTCGTGAGGATTATGTCCATTTTACCTCCGGCGGCGTTCTCCAGTTCCGTTTTGAAAACAAGGTCCTTGGGCCTGTAATCCGGCGTGTCGATGTTCACCAAATTTGACAGGATGACCTTGTGCCTCTCCGACCGGCACCCGATAACCGCCGCAAGGCCGTTGATGGTTTTCCCGAATAATTGCTCCATAGTGCCTCCCAACGATCAACTCAATCAATAAACCAACCAGCAAGCAAAGCGCATACCATTCGTCTTTTCCGGTTCCCGACGCCGGCAACGGCCTATCAGCCGGCATCTGTCGCGGACTATGACCGGGCGGTTCAGTCCCTAAAGACCGGAAAATTTTTCCCGCCCCCGTCTCCGGCCTAAGACGGCGTACCGTATTCGTTCAGCTTGTTCCTCATGGTACGTACGCTTATTCCCAGTATCTTGGACGCCTTCGTTTTGTTACCCTTGACCTGCTTGAGTGTATCGAAGATAAGTTGTTTTTCCATCTCATACAGGGTGACGCCCCTGCAAAGGGGAAGGCTGTTTTCACCCGACACCCCCTCGGCCGGTCTTTCCCCGCCCTCTTCCCCGTCGATACGCAGATGCTCCGGCCTGATCTGCCTGCCGTCGCAGATGAGAACGGCCCGTTCCATCACGTTTTCCAGCTCCCTCACGTTCCCCGGCCAGAGATGGGCATGCAGCAATTCGAAGGCCTCCGCTGAAACCTCCGGTTTTTCCCTTCCCTGGGCGGCGCTGAACTTCTCGAGAAAATGGTATACGAGGCAAGGGATGTCCCCCTTTCTCTCCCTGAGGGGAGGTACTTTCACCGGGATGACGTTCAGGCGATAATAGAGGTCTTCCCTGAATTTTTTTTCGGCGACGCACTTCTTCGGGTCCAAGTTCGTAGTGGCGATGATCCGAACGTTCACCCGGACGGGATCTTTGCCCCCGAGGCGGTCGATTTCCGATTCCTGGATGGCCCTCAACAGTTTGGCCTGGAGATGGATGTCCAATTCGCTTACTTCATCCAGGAGCAGCGTGCCGCCGTCGGCCATCTCGAACTTTCCGATCTTTCTCTGCGCCGCCCCGGTGAAAGCCCCTTTTTCGTAGCCGAACATCTCGCTTTCGAGGAGGTTGTAAGGGACGGCGGCGCAATTCACGGCCACGAAGGGCATCCCGGCCCGGTTGCTGTGTCGATGTATATGGCGGGCGATCAATTCCTTGCCCGTCCCGCTTTCTCCCTGGATGAGAATGCTTGCCTTGCTTCTCGCGACGCATTTGAGCATCTCGAGGAGAGAGAGCATCTTCTCGTCTCGGGCCACGATCTCCCGCTGTCGCTCCTGTTCCCGGCGCCTATAGGGCGCATTGTCCGCCGGTATCCCGTCGGCCAGGACGTTTTTGACCACACCTTCGAGTTCATCCAGAGAAAAAGGCTTCATGATGAAATCCGATGCGCCGTTCTTCATGGCCTCGACGGCGGTGCTTACGGTTCCGTAAGCGGTGATGACGATGACGTGCGTCTGCGGAGACGACGCCTTGACGCCTCTGAGTACATCCATACCGTTTACCTTCGGCATCCGCATATCCGTTATGACCGCCTCGTACCGGCCATACCTGAACTTACTCAATCCGTCCGCACCGTCAACTGCCGTGTCGACCCGATAGCCGCAACTCACAAGCGATTCCGAAAGCGCCATCCTCATGGAGGGTTCGTCGTCGACGATCAAAATAGTTTTTTCTCCCATAAGTCTTTACACGTCCTCCCCCGAAGGGCCGGCACGACGGGCCCGATTACCCCTGACCACAGGCAAACCGACCCTCACGAGTGTCCCTCTCCGGTCGCTGTCCACGTCGATCGAGCCGCCGTGGGTGTCGACGATGTTGTGCACGATCGCCAGGCCGAGACCCGTGCCCCCCTCCCGGCAGGTGAAGAAAGGGTCGAATATTCGACCGATGTGCTCCTTCGGAATCCCGACACCCGTGTCGGAGAAACACACCTCGACGGCCGGCTCCGGGTTTTTGCGCAGAGAAGTCTCGATTCTCAGTTGCCCACCCCCCGGCATCGCCTGGACGGCATTGAGGATGACGTTGAGGAATACCTGCTTCAGCATCTCCGCGTCCCCCATAACCCGGGGGTTCCCCCTGACGTATTTTGCCTCAATGGACACACCCTTCTGTCTTACGATCTCCCCGGAAAACCCGATCACTTCTTTCAATACGCCGTGCAGGCCGGTGACCCGCATCATCGGGACCTGTTTCCGGGCGAAAAGCATCAGGTTCGATATCTTGTTGTCCATGCCCCGCACCGCCGCGATGATCTGGGAGAGTCTTTCGAGGTCTCTTTCGTTCCGTTGCTCCTTCATCAGGAGGGAGGCAAAAAGGGCGATACTGCCGAGGGGGTTTCTGATTTCATGGGCGATGTTTGCCGCCATCTCGCCCATGGCCGCAAACCTTTCCGTCCTCTTGGCCATTTCCTCGAGCTTCTCCAGGCGGGTGACATCGCGCAGGATCAGCACACTTCCCATGACGGCTCCGTCTGGGGCCTTCATGGGAGAACGGATGACCTCGACCGTCCGGGCTTTCAACTGAACCTTCAACTCCCTCCCGCCGGCGGAAACACCCATGTCCGTTTTCGGACTGCCCGGGACGGTTCCCGGCAGAAAATCTTCCAGCGGCCTACCCAAGGCGCGGGACGACGCAGTACCCAGGAAGACTTCGGCGCAACGATTGAGTCGGGAAATCCTGCCTCGCAGGTCGGTGACGACGACCCCCGTCGTCAGACTCTCGAGGATGTTCAATAAGTCGTTCTTGATCTCTTCCTTTTCGGCGAGGGTCTTCTCGAGCTCTAAGTTCTTCGTTTCCAGTTCGTGGTTGATGTCCTCGAATTTCTTTTCCAGGTGCCGGAAGGCGTTCTGCATCCGCAACGTGGCTTCGTTGAAATCCTCGAAAGACCGCAACAGAAAATCGTACGGCTCCCCCGCTTGTTTAGGCGTATTCATCTCCATCCCCAGCG
>DIEZ01000025.1:22006-30085 GCA_002418885.1 Syntrophaceae bacterium UBA5761 | reverse complement strand
TCCCGTATTTCGCCCTCCAGCTCTCTTCTTTCTGCTCATAATCGGCCAACTGCGTCCAGAATCCCTCTCCACCCCTGTCCCTCAGGGACGAAAGAGCCTGCTGTACCTGAGACACGTCACCCAAGCGTGCGTAACCTCCGGTCATGCCGTACAGGAGCCAGAGATTGTACGACCCCTCCGGGAGAGCAGCGGACGCCCGCCTGTACATCTCGACGGCCTCCTTGTAGTTTCCCTCACGGAAGGAACAATCGCCGAGGCAACCGTACGCAACGGCTAAAACGTCGGGCGTGTATTTCTCCGGTTCCCGCTCGTAGCCCTCAACAGCAAGCAGGAATTGCGCCCTTGCGGGAGAAAAGGCGCCGGTTTCCATCAGGGCAATACCGTAGTTCCGGTGATAGACAGCCCTGTCGGCTAGCGTTTCACGGGCTACCGGGACCTCTCCGTACAGGGACGCCGCCTTCTTGAATTGACCTTTCCGGCTGTGAATATCCCCCAGCATCCTCTTGACGGCGGCGACGACAGAAGGTTCCATCCCCCGTACGTTGCCGACTTCGGCGACGACCTTTTCCGCCTGGTCGTCGTCTCCCCGGCGACAGTGGCAGTCGGCGATCTCGACCAGGATGCGGCTCCTTTCCTGCTTCTCGACCTCTTTCAGAAGGTCGCCGAAGACCTTGAGGGCCTCGTCGGGAAGCGCAACCCGTTTGAGGCTGTCGCCGACCATCCAGCGGGCCTTGAGGTCCCGGCTCTTTATCAGTGCTTTTTCGTAGGCCTTGAAATATATGTCGGCAATGAAAAGATGATCCCCGCGGGCGTAGGAGTCGCTGACCAAACGCTCGGCGCACAGCGTCAGGCTGCCGACACCTTCCGCCCGGTATCTCCCCCCCGGAAACTGCCGCATCATGTAGACGAAGTTGTGGAAAGCCTCCTTGTACCTGCCGGCCTTCAACAGTGCCTTGCCTCTCTGAAAAAGAAGTCCTTCCGTCATCTCTCCGACGGGGAATTTCCTCAGCATGAAGTCATACGTGCCGATAGGGTCCAGGTAACAAGAAGCTCCGGTCATGAAGGCCGGCAGTCTTACTCCCGGTTGCTGTACGCCGAGATTGGCCATGATGACGACGCTCTCCCAGGCCTGTCTACTCTCCGGGTACTGCTCTATGACCTGACCGAACATCTTAAGGGCCACCCCCAACTGCTGCATCTCCGCCAGGGACCGGGCCAATGCATAGAGGACATCTTTGTGGTTTTCGTCGTCCGGGAAGAGGTTCAAGTGGAGGAAAAACATGTCTGCGGCATCGGCGTACTTCCTGTTGCGGAAATGATGGAACCCGAGGTTCAGGATATCATGGCGGGGGATCGATTCCAGGTCCGGCCAACGCGTCAGCGCCTGCCTATACCACTGTTCCGCGGCTTCCATCTGCTGGAGCCTGGAATAGCAGTTGGCGATGTTGAAAAAGGCCTTTCTGGCATGCTCGCCTTCAGGGTAACGGCGTACGTATTCTTTGAATCGTTCCGCTGCGTCGTTGTACCGCTTTACCCGGTAAGACATTTCTCCGGACAGGAAGAGGGCCTCCGGAGCGTATTTCGACTGAGGATGATTCGCGCAAAGGTTATCGAACTCCTTAGCCGCTTCATAGTAGAAACTCAGTCCGACGTAACTCTTTGCGAGCCTGTAAAGAGCAAGGGAGTTTTCCTCACCTTGCCCCGGGTAAGTCGCCAGGATTTCCTTGTAGAGGTCGATCGCACTGAGGTAGTCGCGGCTGCTCCCGCGCTCCCCCAGAAAGTAACGGCAGTCGGCTGAAATCCTCTGGGCTTGCTCTTTGAGTTCCTTTTCGACGTTTTCCCGGGCGAGGACTTTCTCGAGATGGAGCAATGCTTCCGCGTGCTTTCCCGCAAGAAAAGCTCGGCGACCCTCTTCGAAGGCGGGGTCCTGCGGGATTTGCTTCGGCCTTGTTTCTTGAGCCACCGGAACTGGCGGTGTAGCCGCGGTCGATTCCTGAGGGGTCCGCGGCGGCGAAGACTCTTCCCCCGCCGCATTATCCTTCCCTGTATCCGTCTTCGTCTCCGACGGAGCATCCTGCCTGACCGGCCTAACCTTTTTCTTCGTCATGCCGGCGTGCGCTTCCGATTTCTTTGCCTTGACAAAATTCGGTTCGCGAACCAGAAAATGCTCGATGACCCGTTCCTGCATCAGCTTCTTCCCGGCCGCCTGGGCCTCAGCCCTGGTCTTGAACCGACCGAGATAAACCCTGTACCTCTCCCCTTTACCCTCGATTTCTACTTTTTCGTAGAACGACGGATAACCGCGTGCTTTCACCGACCGAATGAGCTCTATTGCCTGCTCCTCGTCCCGGTAGCGGGCTATCTGAAGCCGATAGACCTTGTCTTCCGGGGCTGCCGCGTAGAGCCATGAGACGCCCAAGAGCCCCACAAACAGAGTAACGGCCAGACATAGAATCCCTTTTCCGGCATGCAAAGACCGCAACATAGAGTAACCCACAGAAAATTCGATGGATATTCAACCGAGAGGCAAGGACTCCTTGCTTCACCCGCGGCTTTAAGAACACTTTCAGCAATTTGCATACCATTCTTTCGGCCGTCGTTCCCCGCCGGATCACTCGAAAAGACGGGGTATTTTCGCCGAGCCGGTGTCCCACGGCGCAATCTTGTCAATTCCCCATCATTCTAAAAGACAATAATTTGACAATGAGACGGGAGGCTTAAGCCGGGCGTTAGGGGGAAAATGAAGCTAATAAACGGCAGGTGTGTAACGTCAGGAGATGTTGAGCCTTTTTAGTTTCTCGACGAAAGTTGTCCGGTTGAGGTTCAGGAGCTTCGCAGCGCTTTTCTTCGCCCCTCCCGCTTTCGACAGGGCCCGCAGCAACAGGTCTTTTTCAAAGCCCGTCACGAGGGAGTTGAAGTCGACGCCTTCGTCGGGGATGCTCTCGGGAAGGACGGCGTTTTCCTTCCCCCGGCCGTTCAATATCTTCGTCGGGAGGTCGGCGGCGGCGATATCGCCGGTCTCTTTCATCACAACCAGCATCTCGATGAGGTTCTCGAGCTCTCTGACGTTACCAGGCCAGGGGTACCTTTCCATGTACGCCATAGCTTCGGGCAGTATCCCGCCGAGATTCTTTTTCTTCGATTTATTAAACTTAGACAGAAAGTGATTCACCAAAATAGGGATATCCGCTTTCCTATCTCTCAGCGGGGGCAGGTGGATGGGGATCACATTAATGCGGTAGAATAAGTCCTCACGGAAACGCCTTTCTTTTACCGCCTTTTCCAGGTCTTGGTTGGTGGCGGCAATGATCCGCACGTCGACGGAGATCGTCCTCACCCCCCCGATCCGCTCGAACTCCTTTTCCTGGATAACCCGCAACAGTTTTACCTGGAGCGCCGGGCTCATTTCGGCGATCTCATCGAGAAAAATGGTCCCGCCTGCGGCAAGTTCGAATCTCCCGACCCTGCTCTGGGTCGCCCCCGTGAAGGCACCCTTTTCATGTCCGAACAACTCGCTTTCCAATAAGTCTTCGGGTATTGCGCCGCAGTTGACGGCGACCATCGGGAAGCCGCTACGGTCGCTGTTGAAGTGGAGGGCCTTTGCCACGAGTTCCTTACCCGTGCCGCTTTCGCCGTAGATTATGACCGTACTGTCGGAAGAGGCGACCTTTTCGATCGTCTCGAACACCTTCTTCATCGCGTCGCTGTACCCGATCATCTTACCGAAACCGTACTGCTTTTTCAGATGGCTTCTCAGCGTCGCGTTTTCTTCCTTGAGTTTCGCGAACGACAGCGCCCGCTCGACGGTCAGAATGACGAGGTCGTCTTTCAAGGGTTTTGTGATGTAATCGAAGGCGCCGAGTTTCATCGCCTCGACGGCCGTGCCGACCGTCCCATGGCCGGTTACTATGATGACGACACTCTCCGCGCTTACCCCCTTGATGAACTCGAGCAATTGCAGGCCGTCCACCCGGGGCATCTTCAAGTCGGTGATCACCAGGTCGAATTTCTCCCCGAGGAAAGCGTCGATCGCCTGCCGGCCGTCTTCGACGGCCCTGACGTTGAAGCCGTTTTCCGACAGAAGCGCAAGTAGATTGTCTCTGCTGACATCGTGGTCGTCAGCGATCAAGACGCTGGGTTTTTTCATCAATTTTCATTTTCAGGAGAATTGGCCATACAAAATTTAAGACGGGGTAAAAAGACGACATCGGCCTGCTACGGCCGACCTTAACTTCCGTAGATATATAGAAAAAAACATCCCGATAGTCAAACACAAATTACCGCCAAAGTTTTTCTAAAGTTTTAAGATGTGTTGTCCGATAAACACGATAACAAAAATATCATATTATGATATGGGTCTATGAACATTTCTTCATACCAGGTCGAGAACATCCTCAAAGCTTACAGCAAGCAAGACCGGGTCAAAGTCCAACAGACCGCGGTGAAGGAGGTGGCGAGCGAGGACAGGTACGCGGATACGGTCAGCCTTTCTTCGGGAAGGGATAAGGCCTCGATATTCAACAAGATATCCTACAGCTTGGCGGACATCCTTCTCAAGGGCAGCGGGGGAACAAGCGAAGAATAGCTCCTTCGACCCCCTTAGACATCGAACCTCCTGAGGACACTTTTCGTCATGTACGACACCGCGGAAACCAGCAGAATCCTCGTGGCCGATGACGATACAGCCACGCGGCAGGTTATCGTCGAAGCCCTGAATTACGTGAAGGACTGTTCGACGTTGGAGGCGTCGAACGGCGCGGAAGCGCTGAGTCTGCTCAGTAAACACCGTTGCGGCATGGTCATCACCGACGTGAGGATGCCCGTGATGGGGGGCATCGAGCTCCTCGACCGCATCATGGAGATAAACCCCCTGACTCACGTCATCGTGATGACAGGGTATCCTTCCATCGACCTTTCCGTTTGCGCCATGAAAAGCGGGGCCGTCGACTTTCTGGTCAAACCCTTCAACATCGACGACCTGCTCCATAGGGTGAACCTTTTCCTGAGAGAAAAATCCACCCTTGAAGAAAGCGTCGCCGGTAATAGGTCGAAGGTCGTTCTGCGGCACATAATCAACGAATTATCCACTCAAAGTTACATATACGACGTCATCGAAGAGACCTGCAACAGCAATGAGCGGATATTCCAGGAAATGGCCGACACGGCCCTGAAGGTTTCGCAGGGTGAAAGCTGTTCTCTCCTGCTTTTCGACGAAGAAAGAAACGAATTCCGCCCTAAGGTAACGAAAAACCTGTCTTCGGAGCACACACTTGACCTCCAGTCACCATCGCTCCTTTCCATGCTCCAGAAGGTCATCCAAGACAGGGAGGCGTGTATAATCAACTCATTCTCCGGTCATGAAGGGCCGAGTTCCCTGATCTTGGCCCCTTTGCGGATCAGAAACAGGGTGTTCGGAGTCTTGGGCATCTCCCGTAGAAAGAACGGAGTAGAATTCACCCCTACAGTCTTGAACTACATCCTCAGCCTCACGAAAAGGGCCTCGCTGAACATAGAGAACAACCTCCTGTACGAGAGCACATACGCCAACCTGATGGACACGCTCAAGTCCATGGCCGCTTCGATCCAGGCCCGGGACCATTACACGGAGAGTCATTCCATCAGGGTCACGGAGCTTGCGGTCAGGACCTGCGAGGCGATTGGAGGCCGCCCCGAGGACGTCGAGTCCCTAAAGATCGCCGGGATTCTCCACGACATCGGCAAGATAGCCGTTCCCGACGACATCCTGTTGAAACCCGGCCGGTTGACCGAGGAGGAATACGAAATCATCAAACAGCACCCCCTGACCGGCGAAAACATCATCAAACCCATCATGCTCTTAGACAGGGAAAGGCTCCTTATCCGCCATCATCATGAGCGGTGGGACGGCAGGGGATACCCGGACGGGCTTACCGGCGAGGACATACCCTTTCTCTCCCGGATTCTTGCCGTCGCGGATTCTTTTGACGCCATGACCAACAACCGGCCGTACCGGAAGGCCATGGCGGTCGAGAGGGCCGTCGAGGAGTTGAGAAAAAATGCCGGCCTCCAATTCGACAGAGAGGTCGTACACTGTTTTCTGACGATCAACAAAGAAGCGGGACATGGATCGTTGCAGTGAGCCTAAGGTGGAAGTGACCCCTTAGGCGTTATTTTACCGCCGTCCCGGCCGTTTCCGCAGGATTTTGGGCATCCGGCCCGGCAGTATCGGCGGGCTGAGCCGCCTTTTCTTTCAACAGGATGATGCTGATCCTCCTGTTTCTCGGGTTCGTCGGCTCGTCTTTTATAAGCAACTCCTGGTCCGCATAGCCGACGACCCTGGCGATCCGCGAGGGTTCTACGCCGTTATCCTCGAGCTCCCTCCTGGCTGCGGAGGCCCTCGCCGTGGAGAGCTCCCAGTTGGTAATCTGGGCACCCCGGTAGGGCAACGAGTCTGTGTGCCCTTCGATCACTATCCTGTTGGCCGTGTCACTGATGTTTTCGGCAAGGAGCTTCAAGAGCTGTCTTGCTTTCTCAGTCGGCTGGGCGCTACCCAGCTTGAACATCAGGCTGCCCTCTGTGTCGACAATCTGTATCTTCACACCGTCGTCCGCTATCGAAACCATGACTTGATCTTCCAAGGAGCTCAACTTTTCCGCAATGGCTCCCTTGATCCTTTCCTGCAGCATCTCGGGTGATATATCGGCTCTCTCGGAACCCAACATCTTCTTCGCCGCCACACCGCCGTCCCGGTCCAACAACGACGAGTGTCCCTGGATCACGGACTGCCCCGATTCCTTGAAGACGCTGAAGTGTTTGAAGTATTGCGACAGCAACACCCTCTTCTCGGGAGAGATCATGGCCAGGAGCCAGAGCAACAAAAAAAGGGCCATCAAAGCCGTGACGAAGTCGGCATAGGCCACTTTCCAGGAACCCCCATGGGCGTCTTGATGCCTTTTCTTCACCTTTTTGATGATGATGCGTTTCGGTTCATCCGCCATTATTTCTTCACCCGCCTGATCGCATCCTCCACCTCGTAGAAATCGGGACGGACCTTCGCCGGGATGATCCTCCGGCCGAACTCGACGGCAACCTGAGGTGAGGCGTTATTGCTGACGAACGACTTCAGGACGACCTTCACTACGGTCATGTACTGAACCTTGGCGGTCGCGATATGTTCGAGCATCCGGGAGGCGGGCCCGAAGAACCCGTAACAGAGGAGAACCCCAAGGAAAGTGCCCACGAGTGCGGCGCCGACGCTTTTCCCGAGGACCTCCGGCGGCTCCCCGATCTTCTGCATCGAAAGCACGACGCCCAGCACGGCGGCGACGATACCCAACCCCGGGAGTGCATCGGCGATGGTGGCCAGGCTTCGCGAGGGGATCATCAGTTCCTCGTGGTGCTCCTCCAACTGCATGTCCATCAGCGCGTCCAATTCATAAGGCTCTATCTGGGTGGTGATGACTGTCCGGAGTGTATCGGTGATGAACGCAAGGATGTGGTGGTCTTTAACGACGCCGGGGTATTTGCTGAATATTGCGCTTTCTCCGGGGTTGTCGACATCCGCCTCCACTGCGACGAGCCCTTGCTTACGGATTTTGTAGAATATCTCGCTCAGGAGTTGGAGGACGTCAAGGTAGTCTTTCTTTGTGTAGGGGTCGCCCTTTAAGGTCTCCACGACTCCGACGACCACTTGCTTCACCGCCGGCATAGGGGTAGCGATGAGAAACCCCCCGAATGCCGCCCCGCCGATGATCAGGAGCTCGGCGGGCTGGAAAAGGATGCTGAGGTTACCGCCCTCTATAAGAAAACCGGCGGCGACGCACAGGATTACAACCACGCAACCGATTATTACGAGCATCTTCCGAACTCGCTGTCTCTTTTTCCCCTTAGGATTTCCCTCTGCTTCTCAAAGACAAACCGGACGAGCTCGTCCCTTATTTCGTCGTCGATGAGGATGAATTTGACGGCCACCTCGAATTCACCGTCGGATATTTCCAGGGATTCTACGACTTGTCCGCACAGATGCAGAGAGAGGGGGCGCTGCTTTTGCAAAACCATCCTGATGGACAGCACCTGACCTTTCTCGTAACCCTCTTTTGC
>DIEZ01000025.1:0-21975 GCA_002418885.1 Syntrophaceae bacterium UBA5761 | reverse complement strand
GACATCGAATGGATGATAAAATCCAGCTTAGAATTAAAAAGATGGAGCCATTCCGAAAGGGCCTTGTCCTCCACGTCCTCGGGGACGGTCACCCCGAGCAGATAGGGCTGCCGGGAAATCGTTGACCTGACTTTCGGCAGATCCTCCTCCGGCAGGAGAACGAAATCCATCGGGATACAGGCGTCAACCCGTGAATACTCGCGGGCCTTCATATCTTTGGCGTTGTTTTCCTCCATCTCTCAGCCCTTCCTCTCTCTTTCGGCCGTATTCAGGGATTGTCAGTGATCAGCATCTGATAACCCGATTCCCACAATGCCTGGACAAATTCCTCCGTCCGGTTGCCCCTGAACTTCAGCATAACAAGGTGACTGTCGGAGTCGCGTATCGGATGAGTCAACAGTGTGTAAAGTTCGATGCCGTATCGGATGCCGATATCGATGACTTCACGGAAAATGTCACATTTCCGGGCGAGAGGGACCCTGAGGTACAACCTCCTTGTATCCTTCCCGACCCGGGTGATACTGACGAGCGCATCCAGGACGTCGGATTCCGTGATTATGCCCACGAGCCTGTTTCCGTTCATCACGGGCAGTGCTCCGACCTTCTCGCGGCGCATCAAGGCGCCGACCTCTTCAAGGGGACAGTTCGCATCACATGTCAACACCTTCTTCGACATGACGTCGCGAACCCGGAGCGGTTCGCTTTCCCGGATCGGCTTACCGTCGGCGGCAGAACCTTCGGGACGGGCGGCGCTGATGTCGGACAGCGTGACGATACCCTTCAATTCGGAGTCGCTCATGACCGGCAGGCGACGGATTCCATGGCGTCTCATCAAGAGTCCGGCTTCTTCGACGGACATCTCTTCATCGGCAACGACAAGGGGATGACTTGTCATCCAACAGCGCACGATCATCAGCCTACCTCTATTCCGGACGATTTAGTCTTTTCCCGCCTCGGCGGCAGACAACGCCGCATTGACATCATGCAATATTCCGGCCACGAGACGGGTGGGGCGAAAGGGTGACGACCGGCGGAGGCGGAACTCCCGGCTCTCGGACCCCAAACGGAGAACGCCTTGAAAATGCTTGATTGATGAACCGTGACATGCTAAGGCATGATCGCTTGCCCGAGAAGATAAGAGACCTGCGACGGTAACAAAAAAATGGCAGGAGGAAATAAATTTGGCATACCGGTTCGAGCTGGAGAGGGAACTCGATTCCCTCGGACTTCTCGATAAAGCCAGGGAAATACATACAGAACTGGGTGAGAACGCCGCCCTTTCCTACATAAGGTCGAGCTTTCGCCTTCTTTCGAAGGTCTACCACCCCGACCTGAACCCGAAGAAACCGGAACGGGCCAAGGAGACCCAGCAGCGGCTCAACGAAGTCAACCAGATACTCAACCGGATGAGTGACGGCGAACTCATCGAGCTGATCGGAAAAAATCTCAAAGTAATCGTGGCGGACAAGAAAAAAAAGGTCCTGGTGGTAGAAGACGAGTTCGGACTTCAAGAGACCCTAAGGAATATCTTTATCATGGAAGGCTATGAAACAAGGATAGCCGTCGACGGGCGGAACGGATACGCGGTTTACCGCCAGTTCAAACCCCATCTCATCCTAACCGACGTCGTCATGCCGGAGATGAACGGCATCGACCTCGTGCGCAAGGTCAGGAAGGAAGACCAGAAGATTAAAGTTATCTTCATGAGCGGTTTTTTCGGGATAAAGAAGCTCAAGCAGGACCTGGATGACGAGATCCTGAAACACGGTTACCGAACGCTTTCAAAACCTTTCAAGATCAGCGACCTGCTCGATTTGGTACAGCAGTACCTGGACGAACCGGGCTGAACCGCCCATCCCCACGGCTCCCCGTAGAAAGTCTGCCGGAGGTGTCGGGATTCCCGCATCCGCCGGGAACGACAGGGAAAGAAAGAGCAACAGCCCGACATAAGTGAAGCCGGGCGCTCACGACGGTCCTTTGGAAAAGAGGGTGATGACCTCGGCGATCTGTTCCGGTTTCCCGACGACGAAGAGGATGTCGTTCGGCCGGAAAACGGTCTCCGGGTCGGGGTTCGACAGGATGCGGTCCTTTCTCCGGACGGCAAGGAGGGTCACACCGTATATCTTTCTCATCTGCGTCTCCGCCAAGGTCTTCCCGACGAGCGGCGAATCGCCCATGATGCGGAAGGACTTGATTTCCACGTTGGGGAGGCATAGTTCCAGGTCGAGGCACGAGGTCGCCTCCCGGGAAAGACTCCGCAGCATGCCGTAGCCTTCGTCCCTGATCTCCGAGACGAATCTCTCGATCTCCTCTTTCGGCAGGAGGTACTTGGCCAAGACCCTGCTGAATATCTCGACGGACGTCTCGAATTCCTCCGGGATGACTTCGTCGGCGCCCAATTCCAGCAGAGGGCCCGTTTCCTGCACGAAGCGCGTCCGCACGATCAAGTAGACCTTCGGGTTCAACCTCCGGACAACCTCGACGATCCTGCGGGTGGCCGAAGCGTCGTTGATCACGACTGCTACCGCTTTTGCTTCCTTTATGTTGACATGCCGGAGGATCGCCTCCTGGGTTGCGTCGCCGAAGTAGATGCGCTCACCCTTCTTCCTCTCTTCTTTTACTGCCGCTGGGTTCATTTCCACGATCACATACGGAATACCCGCCGCCCGGGCAGCCCGGGCCAGATTCCGCCCGTTGACACCAAAACCTATTATGACCAGATGTTCTTTCTCACGGACCCGTTTCTGCGCCCCCAACGGATAGGACCCCCGTTTTATCTTTGCCGGCAGGGGCAACTTCAGGGCAAATTCCGAGAGCTGCGGCGATGCCATCATGATAAAGGGGGTCGCCATCATAGTCAGGACAGACACGGCAAGAAAAACCTGGTACCGGTCGCCCGCAAGCAGTCCATAACCCACGCCGCTTCCCGCCAGCACGAAGGAGAACTCTCCAACCTGGCCGAGCGCCAGGCCTACTAAGACGACCGTCCGGAGGGAAAGGCCGAGCACCATCGTCGACAACCCGGCTACGAGTACCTTGAGGATGATCACGCCCGCTGCGACAGAGACCAGAAAGTACGTGTTCTTCAGGAGAAACCCCGTATCCAGCAGCATACCGACGGACACGAAGAAAAAACTGATAAAAACATCTCGGAAAGGCAGGACATTGCCGAGGGCCTGATGACTGTACTCCGATTCCGATATGATCAACCCCGCGAGGAATGCCCCCAGGGCGAGGGAAAGCCCCGCGCGGTTGGTAAGCCAGGCCACGGCAAAACCGACGGTGATCACGCTCAGCAAGAAGAGCTCTCTGCTCCGCGTCTGGGCTATCCCGAAAAACACCTTCGGAACCACCCACTTCGCGGACACGAACACCAGGGCAATGATGCCTATCCCCATAACGAGCATCATCGGCCCCGGCACTCCCGCGTTTATCTCTTTCCCCGACAGAAGGGGGATGAGCAGCATCATCGGCACGATCATCACGTCCTGGAAGATCAGAATCCCCAGGGTGATGGTGCCGTGGGGCGTCTCCGTCTCGGCCCTGTCCTGCAGGATCTTCATCACCACGGCCGTGCTGCTCAGAGACACAAGGAAACCGATGAAGACCGATTCCCCGTATGAAAGTCCCATCAGACGGGAGACCGCCGTCACACAGAGGACGGTCAGCAGTATCTGCAGAGACCCCCCCAGGAGGGTCGGCCTGCGAGCCTGCAATAAATTGCGGAAGGAAAATTCCAGCCCGATGGTGAATAGTAGAAGGACGACACCTATCTCGGCAAGGACCTTGACTGTGTCGACCTCGTGGACCAAACTGAGGCCGTAAGGACCGGCGATCATCCCGGTCAGTAAATACCCGACTATGACCGGGATACCCACCCGGTGGCACAGGTAGAGCACAAGGGCCGAAAGCCCGAAGATGACCAGGATGTCGTTGAGAAGATACACGGCGCGTCTTTCTATCCTTTCATGCGGGTATGCGTCCCGCTTCCGTAACGTGCCTCTTCCAGAGAAAGACGAAAAGGCAGCCGATATTGACTATCTTTTCACGCCTTGCCCCGGTGCCGTCGGTATCGACATCTTTCTGTATCCTGCCGGTATCTCGAAGAGGCTGTCCGGTTGGGCGCCTAATTTGATGTCTCTGTATTCCATAAACCAGCTCCCGTCGGCGTCCGCCGTTCTCACGGAGAAATTGATGTCGGTCGCCCACCATTGATAGATAACCGCGGTCTTATCGCCCCTCCTTACCGTCACTTCATACTTCGTGCAGGGACGCCCATCGACCGTCTCGCTTCCCACAACCCTCCGACTGACCTCATCCTTCACCTTTTCTTCGAGTACCGGCGCTTCTTCATGTTTAGTCTCAAGTTCCATGTATGATTTGGCGGCGGGCATCACCATCCAGGTCTTCTTCAAATCACCACGAACAATGGTATATGAACCTCCTCCCTTTTCGCTTTCCATCCTGAACTTTTGACCCTTCATGGCAAATTTCGATTTCATGGAGCCCTTGGCCGAGCCGCTTATGACCGTTGCCGACATCTCCTGTACCGTCTTTGCCGTCACGGTTTCACCTTTAGTGCTTTCCACCTTCCCTTCTTCCTTGCCCTTGCCGCATCCGAAAAGGACGAGGGCAAAACAAGCCGCCACAACGACGACCAACTTTCTATTCTCATTCCCTCCTCATTCATGTAGTTGTTCAACGGATTTTCCCCCTTCATAGCCATAGCCCGTTAGGGCGGTTCACGAACCGCCCCATCGTCAATAATCGGTTTATGGCATTAAACACCAAACCAGTCAAGATTCCGCTGAATTTGTTTGTGTCTTGCTTAAGAGTATGATAAAGGCTGCTCGATTTTGTGAGCTGTGACTCCGGTCGAGAACCGGAAATACACATGGCGGGGTCGGTTGGATAGTAATGGTCAAAGGTACACGAGGAATAGATAATTTCGCCATCAAAGTGCTCAGGGCCTTCGCCTGGGTAAACCTGTTTTTCTTCATAGTGGCTTCTATTCTTATCCTCCAGGAATACGGCTTCACCTTCGTGACTGACGAAGAATTGTTCTATGATTACACGGAGAAACTCCTAAACCCCTTCGCCCTCCTGGTCAGCCTCTCCTCCTTTCTCTTCGGAATCTTCGGCTGGGCCTTCTGCCTTGTCGTCGCCCATATGGCGGAAAATCTGTCGGCCTTGAGAAGGTCGTTTACGCCGTCGTCTACTCCCCCTTCTGCGCCCACCCCTGCCGAGGATCAGCAGAATACGACATGAACAGGGCATCGTTGACCGAAAAGATCGTCCTCCTTGCCGTCGCCGCGGGTGTTCTCTACGGCTGTGTCTCGGTCCAGAGGTACGGCGAACTCAAAAAAGAGCTTGGGGAGTGCAAGAAACAGAGTGAGACCGTCGGGAACGAGGCTAAACTCCTCAAGCAAAAAAACGAGGACCTCACGCGGGAACTGCAACAGATGAGACAGCCCGTCGAATACTACTTCAAAACGGGCATGGATCATTACAACGACAAACAGTACGCGAAAGCACTGGAATACTTCGAAAAAGTCGTCGACCGGTATCCCACGGACGGCCTTGCCCCCGAGGCGCGGAACAAGATCGCCGAGCTCGCGGCTATCTCCGCGGCAAATCATGAAAAGATCGTTAAGGCCGCGGAACACGCCCGCGACCCACGGAGCAGACTGGAGATCATAGACCGGGAAAGGGAAGCGAAATTCCTGACGAAAGAAGACGACGTAAGGCTGCTTAGGAAAAGAGACGAGTATTACGAAGAGTGGAAATACCTTGAAGGCGCCGCGAAGAACATCCTCGTGGAAGACGACCCGACCAAATCCGTGCGTATCTACCGGACGACGAGGTCCACCCTAAGAAAGGCGGGTAACGACAAGGGCTTCTACTTCGAGATTTACGTCGTCCAGCTTTACTCCGGCAAGAAAGACTTCAGGCTCAGGACGAAATACGTCGGCGACAAATGGATCAGTTACGACAGCCTGACCCTGAAGGGAGATAACGGCACCCAGGCGAACATCTACTGCAAATACCCGGAAAAGATGTCCACTATGGCGGAGGACCGATTCTTCGAATGGTCCGACAACGAAATCGATGACGACAAGGTCCTCAAACTGGCCAAATCGCAAACGGTGTCCGTTCTGTTCAATGGAGGTTACAAATACAGTTTCGAGCTCTCGGACGAACAGATGTTGTCCCTGCGCGAAATCGCGAAGAAGTACCAATCCCTGAAATGAAGGTCAGTGGGCTTCGTCCCAGTTGTCGCCCCATGACACCCCCACCTTGAGGGGTACTTTGAGGCTCACCACCCCTTCCATTCCCTCTTTGATCAGCTCCACGGCACTCCCTACCTCATCCTCGGCCACTTCGAAGACGAGCTCGTCGTGGACCTGCATGATCATTCCTGAGGAAAACCCCCTTTTCTCCATTTCCCTGTAGATTCGGACCATCGCCAGCTTGATGAGGTCCGCCGAGGTGCCCTGAATCGGGGTGTTGACGGCAGTTCGCTCCGCGAACTGCCGGACCGCGGGGTTTGAGCTGTTTATCTCCGGCAGGTAGCGGCGCCGGTTCATCAACGTCGTTACATAACCCTTCCGCCTGGCGTCCGCAAGCGTCCTTTGCACGTACTCGCGCACACCGCTGTAACGGGCGAAGTATCCGTCGATGTACGCCCGGGCGACCGATTGGGTGACGCCGAGTTCCTTCGCGAGGCCGAAGGGGCTCATACCGTAAATCACGCCGAAGTTGACGACCTTCGCCTGCCGCCTCATCCCGGGCGTCACCATCTCGGGGAAGACACCGAAGATGTCCGCCGCCGTCCGGCTGTGGATGTCCTCGTCGGCATGGAAGGCCTCGATCAGGTTCCTGTCGCCGGAGATATGGGCCAACACGCGCAGGTCGATCTGCGAGTAATCGGCCGAAAGTATCTTGTATCCCGGCGGTGCGATGAAGGTCTGCCTGATCCTCCGCCCCTCGGGGGTCTTCGTAGGGATGTTCTGGAGGTTCGGGTTGCTGCTCGAGAGGCGTCCCGTCTCGGTTCCCGTCTGGTTGTAGGATGTATGGATCCGCCCCGTTTCTGGATTGATCAAACCGGGGAGGGCGTCTACATAGGTGGATTTGAGTTTCGCAATGCTCCGGTAAGCGAGGATCTCGGCGGGGAGTTCATGGTTCCGGGAGAGCGAGAGGAGGACCTCGAAGTCCGTGGAATAACCGACCTTCGTCCTCCTCCCCCTGGGGAGCTCGAGCTTCTCGAATAGTATCTGCTGAAGCTGCTTCGGCGACTGGATGTTGAACCTCTCCCCCGCCAACCGGTATATCTTTTCCTCCGAACGCGAAAGGAGTTCCTCGAACTGGCGGGACATTTCCCGAAGGATGCCCACGTCCAACAGGACGCCCCGCCTTTCCATGGAGGCGAGAACTTCTATGAGCGGCATTTCCATCCCGTGAAAAAGGTCCCCGAACCCTTCCTTCTCGACCTGATGGGACATTTCCAGGGACAGCCGCTGTACGGCGTCGGCCCGCCGACAGGCATGGGCCATGGCCTGTTCGACGGGGGCGGAGGCGGGCGGTTCCTGCAGGGCGGGGAGTTCATGGTCCAGACCCTCCCTGACGATCGTCTCAAGGCAGTAGTCTTTCTTCGAGGGATTGAGGACGTAGGCCGCGACCATGACGTCGAAGCCGAGGCCCTTCAGGGAAACACCCTTGCGGGAGAGCAGGATCACGTCGTTTTTCAGGTTATGGCCGCGCTTCTCCAATCTTTCGTCCCCAAGAAAGGGGGCAAGGGCCCGCAACACCAGTTCCTGCGGGAGTTGCTCCGGCGCCCCGGGATAGACGTGGCCCATGGGGATGTAGAAGGCCTCCCCTTCCTCGAACGAAAGGGCCATCCCGACGATGTCGGCCTGCATCGCGGCTTCCGACGTCGTCTCTATGACCAGGGACACCTGGTCGGTCCCCTTTAGCCCGTCGGCGAGGGCGCGGAGTTCCTCCTCCCCGACCACGAGGCTGTAATCCCCTTCCAGACCATCATCTTCGACCTTCAGTTCTTTCAGCAGAGACGAGAACTCGAGTTCCTTGAAGATGTCCTTGAGGAGGTGCGGGTCCGGCCCCCAATAGCGCGCCTTTTCCAGGTCGAATTCCACGTCCGCATCGGTCATGAGCGTCACCAGTTGCCTCCCCAGCCTCGCCTGGTCTGCGTATCGCCCGATGCTTTCCTTGAGCCGTGCGTTCTTTATCCCGTCGAGATGTCCCAAGACATCTTCGAGGGAGCCGAACTCGGCGATCAACCTCTGCGCCGTCTTGTCCCCGATACCGGGCACGCCCGGGATGTTGTCGGAGGCGTCTCCCGTGAGCGCCAGCACATCGACGACCTTTTCCGGCGCCACGCCGAAACGCTCTTTCACGCCGTCGATGTCGTAGACCCTATCCTTCATCGTGTCGATCACCATGATGTCTTCCGACACCATCTGCAGGAAATCCTTGTCGCCCGAGACGATAAAGACCTTAATCCCCTTTTCTGCGTATTTTTTCGCCAAGGTCGCTATCAAGTCGTCCGCCTCGATCCCCTCCTTTTCGAGCACGGGGATAGAGAACCCCCTGACGACATCCTTGATGAAGGGGATCTGCGGGATGAGGGCGTCCGGGGTCGGGGCGCGATTGGCCTTGTACGATTCGTAGACTTCGTCGCGGAACGTCGGCCCTTTGAGGTCGAAGGCGACGGCGATGTAGTCGGGCTTCCGATCCCGCAGGAGCTTCATCAACATCGTCGCGAAGCCGTAAACGGCGTTCGTCGGAAAACCTTTAGAATTGGAGAGATGCCTGATGGCATAGAAGGCCCGGAAGACGTAATTGCTCCCGTCTATAAGGTACAGGGTGGGTTTCTTCTCTTCTTCGCTCATCTACAGCTCAAAACTCGCGTCGACCTTGAAGGTGCGCACTGCGCGCATAGTCAGGATGTCGACGATCCCGCTTTTTTCCTTAACCCCCGCGAGGGACTCTTCCAGTGACTCCTCCGAAGGGGCGATGACCGTAAACCAGACGTTGTATTTGTTATTACGGCGATAGTTGTGGGTCACGCCCGGCAGGGCGTTAACCGTCTCGACGAAAGGCCTGATCTTCTCCTCCGGGACGCGGGCAGCGCAGAGGGCGCTCACGAAACCGAGTTTACCGGGGTCGAAGACCGCCCCGATCCTGCGGATTATTCCCTCTTCTCTCAGTCTTCTCACCCGCTCGAGCGCCTCGTCTTCAGAGATTCCGACGACGGCGCCGATCTCCTTGAACGGTTCCGCCGTCACGGGGAATTCCTTCTGGATAAGGTTCAGGATTTTTCTGTCAATGTCGTCCATCGCTCCGCCTTCGCCCCTGCCCCTCGCCCGGTTCATAGACGCAGAACGGCTCCTCCGCCAGATAGTCGCCCGTTGTCTCGTACGCCCGAGCCCGGCACCCCCCGCAGACCCTGATGAATTCACAACGGCCACACTTGCCCTTGTACCGTGCCAGGTCACGCAGGTCCTGAAAGATTTTTGAACTCTCCCAGATCTCCCGGAACGGCCTTTCCCTGACGCTGCCGCAGTCGAGCTCGAAATACCCGCAGGGCTGGACCCGGCCTATATGGGAGACGAAGCAGAAGGAACTGCCACCCATACAGCCCCTGGTCATCGCGGAAAACGGATTCCCGGATTGCCCCGCCTTTTTCTCCCTTCCCCTCTTTTCCCGGTAGAATATCCGGTAATAATGGGGCGCGCAGGTGGCCTTCAGGTGGATCGGGCACCGAAGCCCGGCCTCGTAAAACCAGTAGAGGGTCTTCTCATAGTCGGCGGGAGAGATTTCCTGATCGGCAAGGTCCTTTCCCCGCCCCGTTGGGACGAGAAGAAAGATGTGATGAGCCGCCGCCCCGAGCCTGACGGCAAGGTCGAGGATGCCCTCGATCTCCCCGAGGTTCGCCCGGGTCACCGTGGTGTTTATCTGGAACTCCAGTCCCGCGGCCTTCAGCGCCTCGATACCCCGAAGGACCTTCGCGAACGATCCGGGGACCCCCCTGAAGTCGTCGTGGCTCTCCGCTTTCATCCCGTCGATGCTGACGCTCACGCGCTTGATCCCCGATGCGGCCATCCTCCGCGCCGTTTCGGGAGTGACGAGCGTGCCGTTCGTCGCCAGGACCATCCGCAGGCCCTTGCCGTAGCCGTGCGCCGCCAGTTCGAAGACGTCCTCGCGGAGCAGCGGTTCGCCGCCCGTCAGGATTACGACCGGCTTCGCGAAGGAGGCTATCCCGTCGAGGAGCCTTTTGCCCTCCTCCGTGGTCAGCTCGTCCGGGTAGGGGCCGAGCAAAGAAGAGGCCCGGCAATGGACGCAGGCGAGGTTGCAGCTCCTCGTCACCTCCCAGGCGACCATCCGGAGTTCGGCGCCCAGAGTTCCAGGCCCGGAGCCGCGTCTATTCTTCACGATTTCCCTGCCTGCAATACCTTCGCGGCGTCTTTCGCGAAGTAGGTAAGGATGATGTCGGCCCCCGCCCGTTTGATCGCGGTGAGCGCTTCCATCATCGCCCTCTCGCCGTCGAGCCACCCCAGGCGGGCGGCGGCCTTGATCATGGCGAATTCGCNNGCTCACGTTGTAGGCCGCGATGGGAAGGTCGAATTCCTCCCTTGCCGTACGGATGACGTCCAGATATGGAAGGGCGGGCTTCACCATGATGATGTCGGCCCCTTCCTCGATGTCCAGACTCATCTCCCGGACCGCCTCGGCGACGTTCGGCGGGTCCATCTGGTAGGCCCTGCGGTCGCCGAACTGGGGGGCGCTTTCGGCGGCTTCCCGGAACGGCCCGTAGAAGCAAGAGGCGTACTTCGCGGCATAGGCCATGATGGGCACCGCTTCGAACCCGGCCTCGTCGAGGCCGTCGCGAATCGCGCCGACCTGGCCGTCCATCATTGCCGAAGGCGCAACCATGTCCGCGCCGGCCTTCGCGTGGGAAACGGCGGTCTCCGCCAGCACGTCGATCGTCGGGTCGTTGTCCACATCCCCTCCCTTCAGCATCCCGCAATGGCCGTGGCTCGTGTACTCGCAGAGACATACGTCGGTAATCACCAAGATGTCGGGGACGGCGTCCTTGATCTTCTTCACCGCCTTCTGGATGACTCCGTCGTCCGCAAAGGCCCCGGAGGCGACCTCGTCCTTCTTTTCCGGGATACCGAAGAGGAGCACACCCGGGATACCCAGGGTTTTCGCCTCCCGGACCTCCTTGACGAGGTTATCGACGGACATCTGGTAATTTCCCGGCATTGAGTCTATCGGCTTCTTTATTCCTTTCCCTTCGACGACAAACAAGGGGTAAATCAGGTCGTCCACGGATAGACGTGTCTCCCGGATCAGTCTCCTGAAGTTCTCGTTTTTCCTCAACCTCCTCGGTCGGTATGCAGGGAAGTACATTTTCAAACCTCCGGTTTCTTGAGTTTTGGGTTTAGAGTGAACCCTGAGCTATCTCCTCGTCCGTCAGGTAGCACGCCGGGTCGGGGGCCCAAGGATCTCCGGTCGCCGCCTCCGCTCGGGCGCGGAAGTTGCCGGCACAGACGTCGAGCCAGCGACACCGTGCGCAACGGCCTTTGACGTGAGATTTCTTGTCTTTGAGCTTCGCCATGAGGTCGTCGGAGGTGTCGAGCCAGATTTCGCTGAAAGGTCGCCTGCGGACGTTCCCGAAAGACTTCGTCCTCCAGAACTGGTCGGCATAGACCTCTCCGTCCCAACTCACGCAGCCGATCCCCACCCCGGAATTGTTCCCCCGGTTCATCCTGAGAAGCCTGAGGACCTCGTCGGCCCTTTCCGGGTCCTCCCTCAGGAGACGCAGGTAAACGTAAGGCCCGTCGGCATGATTGTCCACGGTCAGGACCTCTTTGGGCTTGCCCCGTCTGAAAAGGTCGCCCGTCCTGTCCATGATGAGGTCGACCACCTTGCGCGCCTCCTCGTGGGTAAGGCCCTGCTCCATCAGCTTCGACCCCCGTCCCGTGTAAACCAGGTGATAGAAGCAGGCCCGCGGGATATCCTCCTCTTCGAAGAGGTCGAAGACGGCGGGGATGTCGGCGACATTCGTCCTGTTCATGGTAAACCGGATGCCGACTTTAATCCCGGCGTCCCGGCAGACCCTTATGCCCCTCAGGGCGCTTTCGAAGGCGCCTTCGACGCCGCGAAAACGGTCATGGGTCTCCTTCATGCCGTCCAGACTCACCCCGACGTAGGATAACCCGATTTTCCTGTAAATGTCCGCCGTCTTTTCCGTGATCAGGGTTCCGTTCGTGGAGATGACGACCCGCATCCCTCGGTCGACTGCGTACTGTGCCAATTCCGGCAGGTCCTTCCTCATCAGGGGCTCGCCGCCGGAGAGGAGGACAACGGGAGAGCCGAACTCGGAGAGGTCCCTGATCAAGGCCTTCCCTTCCGCCGTCGTCAGTTCATCCCTGTAATGAATGTTCTTCGACCCGGCGTAACAGTGGACGCACCTGAGGTTGCACCGGCGCGTGACATTCCAGACCACGACCGGGCGCTTGTCGCGCGAGAACTGGAGGAGATGGGAAGGCAGCCTTGCCGACTCCCCGTCGTACCGGAGGACATCGGCGGCCTCGACGGCCCCGCAGTATAGTTTGGATATTCCGATCACGGTAAACTCAGCTCAAGGTTCAAGATTCATCGTTTATAGTACTCTACGAGGGATTGCACAAGGCCGGGGACGGTGTAGGTCTCCTGGAGGATGTCTACCCTGAGGCCCGCTCTCACCGCCGCCTTTTCCGTCACCGGCCCGATACAGGCGACCTCCACACCGGCGGGGAGCGCGTAATCTTTTCCCATGATCTCAAAAAAGTTGCTCACCGTCGACGGACTCGTGAAGGTGATCACATCCACCTTGCCTTCCCCGATAAGCTTGCCCAGCTCCGACCTTTTGCGTCCCGAATTGACCGTCCGGTACGCGACGACCACGTCCACCTTCGCGCCCAGCTCCGCGAGCCCCCGGGGAATCACGTCGCGGGCAACGGCCGCCCTCGGCAAGAGAACCCGCTTCCCCCGCAAATCCACGCCCTGGAAGGCCTTCACCACCCCCTCCGACACGAATTCGCGGGGGACGATGTCCACCCGAAGACCCAGCTTCTCCACGGCCGCGGCGGTCGCGGGTCCAATCGTGCAGACACCGACTCCCTTCAGGTCTCTCACGTCGCGCCCGGCCTCCTTCAGGCGTCGGAAGAAGAAACCGACGCCGTTGGCGCTCGTGAAGACGACCCATCTGTAGTCCTCGATGCGCCCCAGGGCGCCGTCAAGGCCTTCCCAACTCTCGGGCGGCGCAATCCGGACCGTGGGAAAACGTATCACCCGGGCGCCTTCCCGCAGCAAGAGCTCGGCCATCTCATCGGCCTGCGGCTCGGGACGGGTGATGACGACACCCTTGCCGAAGAGAGGCCTTTTCTCGAACCACTCCAGCTCCGCCCGCAACCTTACCACATCCCCGACTACGAATATCGCCGGGGGGGTGAACCGGTTCTCCTTCGCCCTGTCGGCGATGTCTCCCAGGGTCCCCGTGATTGTCCTCTGGTCCGCGGTCGTCCCCCAGCGGATGAGCGACGCCGGCGTGCCGGGACTTTTCCCGTTTCCTATCAGGTTCGCGGCAACCTGCGCGAGATTCTTGACTCCCATCAGAAAAACGATGGTCCCGATACCGGACAGGGCCCGCCAATCGATACCGCTCTTTCCCTTCCCCGGGTCCTCGTGGCCCGTCACGAAGGCCACCGTCGACGTATAACCGCGATGGGTGAGAGGGATGCCCGCATAGGCAGGGACGGCGATGGCGGACGTTATGCCGGGGACGACCTCGAAGGGGATACCCGCCCGGGACAGGACTTCGGCCTCTTCACCGCCGCGCCCGAAGACGAAAGGGTCTCCACCCTTCAGCCTCGCAACGTTCAGCCCCTTACCCGCTTCACGGACGAGGATCATGTTGAGCTCTTCCTGGGGAATCGTGTGGTCGCCTCCCCGCTTCCCGGCATAGACCATCCTTGCGTCTTTGCGGGCGAAGCCCAGCAGGTCCTCGTTCACGAGATGGTCATAGACGATTACGTCCGCCTCCTCGATACATTTCTTCCCCCGGAGGGTCAAAAGCCCCGGGTCACCCGGCCCGGCGCCGACGATGTAAACTTTGCCTGGTTTAGACAGACCCTTTGATCCTTTCATCTCATCTGCGATCTCTCTTTGCGTCGCGGCCCCGGATCAAGTCGGAGGGCGGGCGGCTTCAGTGATTATTGACCGGGGCACCGGTAGATTCCCTCGAGTATTTCCCTCCCGCCGTCCGCGAGGATCCGCGCCGCCAGTTCCCTTCCCAGGGCTTCACATCCCGGGGCGGGGCCGGAAACCCGATCCCTTACGATGATGCTCCCGTCCAGGTTGCCGACAAGCCCCGTGAGTACAACATCGGCCCCTCTTCTTTCCGCATGGGCCGCAATCGGCAGCTGGCATCCGCCCCCGAAGACCTTGAGAAAGGCCCTCTCCGCCGTGACCGCGAGACGGCTGTCCTCGTCGTCAAGAAAACTGAGCACGCTTTTTGTTTCATTATCGCCCTCACGCACCTCGACGGCAAGGGCCCCCTGGCCGACCGCAGGGACGATGAGTTCGGGAGGTATGAACTGGGTGGCCTTGGCCCCCCAGCCCATCCGGTTTATCCCCGCCGCCGCGACGACCACGCCGTCGAGACCGTCCGTTTCTATTTTCCTAATCCTCGTGTCGAGATTCCCGCGAATCGGCACCACGCGAAGCTGGGGGAAGTGGTGCCTGAGCTGAATCCCCCGTCTCAGGGAACCGGTTCCGATATTCGCTCCTTCGGGCAGTTCATCGAGCATGATATTGTCTCGCGAGATGAGGACGTCCCTCGGGTCCTCCCTCTTCGGTATGACGCCGACCTCCAACCCTTCGGGGACGGCCGCCGGGACATCCTTCAGGCTGTGGACGGCGAAATCGACCTCACCGGCGAGGAGATTTTCCTCGATCTCCTTGACGAAAACCCCTTTGCCCCCGATCTTTGATAGGGCGACCTCCTGGAGCCTGTCACCGGCGGTCTTTATCGTTACGATTTCCACCTCGACGCCGGTATGCCTCGCCTTTATCTTCTCCACGACCCATATGGTCTGCGTCAAGGCAAGTGAACTACCCCGCGTCCCTACTCTCAGAGTTTTCATATAATCAACAGCGAATCACGTGAAGGGCAACCTAATTTTTACCGTCATCGAGTCTGAACAGCCTTCTGATCGCGGCGATGTAAGAGAGGCCGCCGTCCTCGCAGGTCTCCTCTTTGAGGCCCGTGATCGGGTCGTGGAGCACCTTGTTCAGGACCGAAGAGATGAGGATCTCGATCTCCTTCTTTCCCTCCTCATCCAGGTCCTTGATCCAACGGGGCGCCCGCTCCAGCTCCCCCTTCACGATGCCGTCCATTTTCTCTTTCAGCTGCTTGATGGTGGGCACGGCCTCCAGCGTCTGGTACCAGGTAACAAACTTCCGGACCTCTTCTCTTACTACTTCCTCCGCTTTTTGCGCCTCCTTCAGCCGGCTCTTCAGATTAGCATCGACGACGCCCTGCAGGTCGTCGATGTTGTAGAGATAGACATTGTCGATACCGCCAACCTCCGGGTCGATGTCCCGCGGCACCGCGATGTCGATGAAGAACATGAGCCTGCTCTTCCTCCTGTGCAAGGCCGCCGCGGCCACCCCGCGAGTGATGACGTATCCCGGCGAACCGGTGGAGCTGATGACTATGTCCGCCTGCTGCAGTTTCTCCTCCATCCGGTCGAACCCGACCGGGGTGCCGTGAAAATCGTTCGCCAGCTTGACGGCGCGCTCGAAAGTCCTGTTTGCCACGATGATTTTCGTGACCCCCTGGTTGACCAGGTGCCTCGCCGCGAGCTCGGACATCTCTCCCGCCCCGATTAGCAAGGCCGTCTTACCCTTCAGGTCGCCGAAAATCTTCTTCGCCAGCTCTACGGCCGCGAAGCCCACCGAGACGGCGTTGTTGGCGATACTGGTCTCCGTCCTCACACGCTTGGCCGCCCTGAAGGCATGGTGGAGCAGCCTGTTGAGGATTATACCGGAGGCGTTCTGGTCGACGCACCGGCGGTAGGCGTCTTTCACCTGGCCGAGTATCTGGGGTTCCCCAATCACCATCGAATCCAGGCTGGAGGCCACCCGGAAGAGATGGCGCACCGCCTCTTCACCGCTGTACACGTAGAGGCACCTCTCGAGTTCTTCCTCGGAAAGGTTGCCGTGGGAAAAAACAAAGCCCTTGAGGCTCTTCACTGCACCATCCCTGTCTTCCACTCTGGCCAGGACCTCCACCCGGTTGCAGGTGGAGAGGTACAGGACCTCGAGAACGTCGGGGATCTTCAGGACTTCCCGCACAGGCGACGAATCCTCCTCACAGGAGATCGAAAGCCTCTCCCTGATCTCGAGCGGCGCCGACCGATGATTCATTCCGACAAGGACGATATTCATGTCGTTACGCAAAGCGATGCACCGTCGTGGAAAACACGTTGACGCCGACGAACGTCACGAGGAGGAGACAAAGCGCCCCCAGGGAAAGCAATGCCGCCCTCCTTCCGCTCCACCCGAGGGCGAGCCTCTGATGGAGTACGAAGGCATAAAGTACCCAGGCCATCAGCGTCCACACCTGCTTGGGGTCCCAGCTCCAGTGGCTCCCCCAAACGGTGCGCGCCCAGACCGAACCGGCGATCGCCCCGAGCGTAAGGATCGGAAAACCCCAAAGGAGAGAGACATGGCTGATCCTGTCCAGGTCATTGAGGGGCGGTAGCATCTTGCTTAAACGCGTGAACCGCCGATGCCTGATGAACCCGTCCTGAATCAGGTACATGGCCCCCGCACAGCAGGCCAGAGCGAAGAGGGCTTCTCCCGAGATGGACAAGATGGCGTGAACCGAGACCAAGCCGCTTTTCAAGATTCCCGGCAGCCGAACATCTTCCGTCATCCCCGTCGAGGCGGCCATCATGACGAAGAAAGCGAGGGGAGACACGAAAGCGCCGAGGACCCGCGTCTTGGTCTTCAGTTGAAAAGCCAGGTAGGTCCCCGTCATCGCCCAGGCGAAGAAAGAGAGGGAGTCGTACCAGCCGAAGACGGGCGTGTAACCCATCCTCTCATACCGCAGGCCGATCGAAGCGGCATGAAAAAGAAAGGCCAAAAAAAGAATCCAGGTGGATACCCTCGCTACCTGGACCCTACGGACAAGAAGGGATGCCGTGTAGCCCAGCGTGCTCAAGACATAAAGCCCCAGGGTAACGTTAAGAAAAAGATTATCCATCACTCCCCGACATTGAAATCGTCGAACTCTTCTCCCGTCAGCTTCCGGATACTCTCCTTGGCGGCCTGCCAGTCCTTCTTTCTTATCTTATCCAAGACATCGGAATCCAGGACGGACTCGAAGACCCGCCGGTTCGCTTCCGATGGGCCTTGTCGGCTAAGGACCTTCTCCCGCAGGGCACCCATGATCCCGAGGAGGACTTCGTACTCGGGGCCGTAGATGCTTTCCAGCTCCTGCCTTATCTTTCTGGCTAGGGCGGGGCTCTTCCCTCCCGTGGAAACCGCGATGGAGAGGTCCCCTCTTTCCATCAGGGACGGGAGGATGAAATCACAAAGCCCGGGGTCGTCCACGACGTTCACCAGGATCCCCTCTTCCTTCGAGTCCCTGTAAACCCTCTCGTTCACTTCGGGGCTGTCCGTCGCCCCGATAACCAGGAAGGCCCCTCTGAGGTGTTCTTTCCGGTAATCCGATTCGACATGTTCGAGCCGACCGTTCTTCTTCAAGACATCCAGTGCAGGCCCAAGCTCTCTTACGATGACCGTCACCCGGGCACCGCAGCTGACGAGCCGCTCTACCTTTCTCGCCGCCACCTCTCCTCCGCCGACGACGACGCACCTCTTGTCCGCTATATTCAAGTAGAGGGGATAGTATCTCAAGCTACTGGACCTACAATAACCAACTTGCGCTCCAAATCCCACTTTTTCACCCAATCACCCGAACTATCAGGAATCTTTCCTGATAACGTAGCTTTTTACGCTACCACGAAGGTCTGGCAATTTCAAGTTCCTTGAAATAATAAGAAAAACGGGTTATAGAAGCTTTTAGCGGCTTTCCCCCTGCATACTTGGGGGAATCGTCGGCAGGTCGACACAGAAAGGTGCAGAAGGATGCCGGAAAAAGACAGATGGATCGAAATCGTCATTTCGACACCGCCTCAACTTGTCGATGCGCTCTCTAATTTCCTTGCCGAATCGGGAGCAAAGGGCGTCTTCCAGGAAGAGGTTCTTGAAGATAACCGGAACGTCACCGATGAACCGGCGGAAACGGAAGAATTAAAGGCCTATTTTGCGGCCAGCCCCACGAACGAAAAGAAGATCATGACCATTCAGAAATACATCGACAGCCTGTCCGAGATCTTCCCGGACCTGAAAAAACCGTCGGTGAAGACCCAGCTCATCGGCGATGCCGACTGGGGAGAGCAGTGGAAAAAATATTTCAAGCCCATCCGCCTGGCGGAAAACATCGTCATCAAACCAACTTGGGAAAGATACACGCCCCTTCACCGTGAAATCGTCGTCGACATCGACCCAGGGATGGCCTTCGGGACAGGACAGCACGCATCGACGAGGATGTGCCTGGAGGCGATGGAAGACATTCTGCTCAAGGACAGAAAAGTTCCGGCTTGGCGGGTCCTCGACTTGGGAACAGGGACGGGGATACTCGCCATCGCTGCGGCAAAACTGGGGGCAGAGAGCGTCCGCGGCCTGGACAACGACCCCAGGGCCGTAGAGATAGCCCGTAAGAACGTCGCCATAAACGGCGTGGAAGACCGGGTAAGGATAGTCAACACCGATGTACGCAAGGCTACCGGCACTTTCGACCTCGTTGTCGCCAACCTGACGGCGGAAACCCTTCTGAAACTGAAAAACCATCTGGTCTCGCTGACCGGCCCCGGACGGTACCTGATCGCTTCGGGCATCATCGAGCAGAACGCGAAGAAAGTGGAGGAGGCATTCGCGGCAACCATGTCGGTCCGGCGTGTTCTTCGGGACAAGGAGTGGGTGTGCTACGTCATGAAAAAGGGGGATGACGCCTGAATTGACCACACCGAGGTTGTATCTTCCGGAAGAGATGGAAGTGGGTAGCAGGCTCAGACTCGGTGTCGACAACCGCCGTTACATCGGCAATGTATTAAGGCTCAGGGTAGGCGACAGACTGATTCTTTTCGACGGCAGGGGCAAAGAATGCGATGCCGTTATCCGGGAATTGGACGCAGTTTCGGCAGCCGTCGAAATCCTGGAAAAAAGGGACGTGTCCACCGCCGGGGTGAGGGTCACTCTCGCCCAGGCACTTCCCAAGGGGTCGAAAATGGACGTCATAGTCCAGAAAACGACAGAACTCGGCGTAACAAGGGTTATCCCCTTCCATTCCCTCCGGTCGATCCCAAGACTTCCGGCGGAGAAATCGCGACTCAAGACGGCCCGGTGGCAAAAGATTGCAGTCGAGGCCTGCCGCCAATGCGGCAGAGCGGACATCCCCGAGGTGACGGACGTACTTTCCTTCGAGGAGGCCGTCGAGGCGGGCGTTCCCGGCGCCCTTAAGCTCCTTCTCTGGGAGGAAGAGAGAGAGAGGAGAGCACGCGAGGTCCTCAAGGATGAAAACGCGGCACAGACAGATGACATCGTCGTGATGGTGGGGCCGGAAGGTGGATTCGCACCCTCCGAGGTAGACAGGGCATCGAAGCTCCAATACCTTTCCGTTGGTCTTGGCCGGCGGATACTGAAGGTCGAGACGGCGTCCATCGCCATACTCACCATCATCCAATACGAAAGGGGCCAACTCGGATGACATTCTTTCAATACGGCGGTTTCGGCCGCAGGATGATGGCATTCCTGATAGACAATATACTGCTCCAGACGGCGGCCACGTTCGTTTTTATGCTTGGGCTAAGCCTCGTCGGTTCCGACATTGACTTCGCAACCTTGAGCTCCCTGCCGTTTTTGTACTACCTTATCGCCGTGACGATGAATCTCTTTTACTTCACTTACTTTCACAGCGTAACCGGGCAGACCGTAGGCAAAAGGATTCTCGGTCTGAGAGTCATCACGAACGCGGGGGAGCCGTTGAAGGCCCGCCAGGCCTTCCTCAGATGGGTGGGGTATCTCGTTTCCGCTGCCTTCTTCTATCTCGGCTTCATCTGGATCGCCTTCGACAGCAGAAAGCAGGGCTGGCACGACAAGATCGCCGGGACGCTCGTCGTCAGGGTCGACCTGCACCCCGAGGGGGTACAACCGGACTTGTCCGCAAAAATACCTTGACAAAAGAGGGGTTTTTTAATATTTGTCGGTCTCCGACCGATGAATCGCTCCGATGAAAATCGGTGTGGAAGCCAGCAGATTCGTCATTACCGGGTAAGCCGGAAGCCGGTGCGTTTTGGATATCCCGTTCGAGTACGGAGTGGGAGTGGTTAAGCCTGACCTAATGTATTCGTGGTTCCTGACGGGGCGTTACTCGCAGTGGTCTTTCAGAAAGCCGGAAGGACAGGCTTTTTGAGAATAGAGAGAGGTGGGTCGGTAGCTCAGTCGGTAGANNCTGAAAATCCGAGTGTCGGCAGTTCAATTCTGCCCTGACCCACCATTAATTAAATGGGTTAACCACCATGTGGCTAACCCATTTTCTTTATCGCCCGTTTTTATCCGAATAGGGTTCTGCTTTTTCAGGATCGGCCCCTCTTCCGCGTTTACGGATGTGGGAGATTGCCCAATGTCGCGAAAAATCCGTCTAAAAAAACAGCGTAGACCCGAAAGCTGTTTTAACGATGCGTCAACACTGGATTTTAGATATGTTTATAGTATCATAAAAGAAAATTATCCCTAAGTTAAGGAAGACGTCACGATGAACTACGACATGCCGTTATACCGTCCGCCGAGCGAGGCGTACTCACTCATTTTCCAGGTAACATTAGGATGCTCCCACAACAGGTGCGCCTTCTGCACTATGTACAGGAACAAAAAATTTCGTGTCAGGCCGTGGGACGAACTCAAGACCGACATCCTCGAGATGGCGCTTTTGAATCGCGGGACAAGGAGGATTTTTCTCGCCGACGGCGATGCAATGGTTGTTGACACTGACTACATGGTCAAGGTCCTAAACTTTCTTTACGACAAATTCCCTTACCTGGAACGGGTAAGCGCATACGCCAACCCGGGCAACCTTTTGGAAAAGTCGGCCGAAGAGCTAAAAATGATACGTGAATCCGGACTTCAGATGCTGTATTTCGGCATCGAGACCGGCGATGACGACCTGCTTGTCAAGGTAAGAAAGGGGGCGACTTCTCAAGAGTTGATTGCAAGCGCGCGAAAGGCCATCGACGCGGGCTTTATACTCTCGGCAACCGTTATCCTCGGTCTTGCCGGGAAGAAAAGAAGCGAAATTCATGCACGAGAAACCGCACGGGTCTGTTCCGCTATCAACCCGCACTATCTATCCGCTTTAACCCTCATGCTCAGTGATGACAATCGGTACTTTTTCCGTTGCGTGGGGGAGGAGTGGGAGTGGATGGATAAACTGGAAATACTTCGCGAACTTCGCACGATGATCGAGCGCTTTCAGTTAGAATCCTGTATTTTTCGCACCAACCACGCCTCCAACTATCTCCCTATCAAGGCCACCCTAAACCAGGATAAGGAAAGGCTCCTGAAAGAGATAGACAATGTCTTGAAGAACCCTGCGTGGTTGAGACCGGAATACCTGCGTGCTTTATGATGAGAAGACGGGTCAGGCACTCTTTGCGATGCACGTGGCAAAGAGACACTTCCCACACTATTCCTGCCCGCTAATAATCTTTCTTTAACTTATTGATATTACGGATATTTAATGGTGGAGGGAACGCCGACCTACCGCTAAACAGTCTCAAA
>DIEZ01000008.1 GCA_002418885.1 Syntrophaceae bacterium UBA5761 | reverse complement strand
CCGTCGCCGTGACGACCACGTCGCCCCCGTCGCCCCCGTCGCCCCCGTCGGGACCGCCCTTGGGGACGTACTTCTCCCTCCGGAAGCTGACGCAACCCCTCCCGCCGTCGCCGGCTTTGACGTAGATTTTTGCTTCGTCGATGAATTTCATATGACAGTCCGTCCCCTGACGGGTAACAGAGAGTTTACGCCCCCCGAGGAATGAAACCCGAAGGTTCTTAACCCATGAAATATACTTTAGATTACCGGATTTGTTGTGGGATTACAAGGTATGCGGGGGTCATCCCCGCGGGGGTCGATGGGGTTCAACGATGACTTTGAGTGATTCTCCGGCCGAGGCCGTCAGTCTGAAGCCCAACCCAGTTTCCTCGAGACCCAGCCGGTGGGTGACCATCCCGTCTACGGAGACCCGCCCGGCCCGAAGGAACTCGATTGCCTCGACGGCGTCGAGGGGCGCGTTTCCGTAAGAAGGCATGAGGCTGATTTCATTCCTCCAAAATTCGTTTATCGGGACCGGAAGCCGGACGTCCGGTTCCGTGGTGGCAAAGCTCAGGACCGTACCCCCGCGGTCCACGCACTGTATGGCCTGGAGGAAGGCAGAGAGGGCGCCTGTACACACGACGACGAGGTCGGCAAGCCTTCCGCCGTTTGCGGCACGGACGCGTTCAGGGATGTCTTCGTCGGCGCGGAACACGGCGTCGGCGCCGAATTCCCTCGCCTTTCCGGTGCGGTAATCGTGGACGTCTGTGGCGATGATCCGGCCTGCGCCGAGGGCACGGGCAAGCAGGATGTGCAGTGTGCCGGAGATGCCGCTTCCCAGGACGAGGACGCACCGGCCCGGTTGGAGCCCGGCCACCCTCTGTCCGCGAACGACGCAGGCGAGGGGTTCGATGAAGGCGCCTTGCTCGAAGGTGAGCTCGTCGGGAAGGAGAAAAACCCCGCGGTCGACGTTCAAGGCGGGCACCCGTATGAACTCGGCGAATCCCCCCGGGTAGTAATTTGTCGTGTGGAGCGTTTCACAGGCCGTGTGGTGGCCGTACAAACAGTAATGACATGTGTTACAGGGAACGTGGTGGGAAACGAAGACACGGTCGCCGGGCCTCCAGCCTCGCACGCCTTCGCCGACTTCGACGATTTCACCGGCGATCTCATGCCCCAGGACGATGGGCGCCTTCCGGATGCGGTACCATTCCAGGACGTCGCTCCCGCAGATGCCGCTCGCGACGACCCTGACCAGTATCTCACCGCGGCCGATTGCCGGGACGGGCATCTCTTCGAGTCGCACATCGTTGTTGTTGTAATACATGGCGACGCGCATCGCCGTCTCCGGGAATCAGGTCGATTTCTTCAAACTGGTGAAAAGCTTGTGGGCTTCTTTCGCCGAGGCGTTTTCGTGGATGATGGCGTAGAGCGCCCGCATCATGGCGACGGGATGCGGGTTCTGCCAGACGTTCCTGCCCAGGTTTACCCCGACGGCGCCGCGCTGCATCCCGTCGTGGACGAATTCAAGGACCTCCAGTTCCGTCTCGCACTTCGGCCCGCCGGCCATCACGACCGGGACCGGGCACCCCTCGACGACCTTGTCGAAGTTTTTGCACCAGTAGGTCTTGACGACACGGGCGCCGAATTCCGCCGCGATGCGACAGCTCAGGGATAGATACCGGACCTCCTGTTTCTCAAGCTCCTTGCCCACCGCCGTCACGGCCATCACGGGAATGCCGAAGTCCTCGCAGTCGTTGACGACATCGGCAAGGTTCATCAACGACTCGTATTCATAGTCGCTTCCCACGAAGATCGAGACCCCCACGGCTGTCGCGTTCAGGCGGATGACCTCCTCGACGGAGGTCGTGATGCCCTCGTTCGCGAGGTCCCGGCCGATCACGCTCGACCCGCCGGAGACCCGGAGTATGATGGGTTTGCTTTTGACAGGGTCCATGGCGGAGCGAAGCACCCCCCTGGTCACGAATATCGCGTCGGCCCAGGGTAGGAGCGGCGCTATGGTCTCACCGGGTTTTTCCAGGCAGCTTGTCGGTCCCTGGAAGTAGCCGTGGTCGATGGGGAGGAAAAAACAACGGCCGTCTTCTTTGAAAAGCTGCGCCATGCGGTTCTTCATGCCCCACTCCATCGTTGCCGTCATCGTCTCCACCTCCTCCCCTTTATTTGCCCTGATAGGTCTTGTTGAGTTCCTTGATGACCTTGTCCGTGAGGGAGTTTTCCTTCGAGGAATAAACTGCGGCGGATTCCTCCAGTATCACTGCGTACTTTTCCTTTTGACCTATGGTAGTTGCGGCTTTGATGATTTCGGGAATCAGTTTGTTCGACAGGAACTGCTCCTTTGCCCGAAGCTCCTCATTGGCGTCCTTGACCATTCTCTCGTATTCCCTGTACTCGACCTGGTATTGCATCTCCTTTTCCTGCAAGGCCTGGGGCGTCAGGACCGAGCGCTGTTTGTCGAGGTTTTCTTTTAGCTTCTTGATTTCGCCCTCCTTCTTCTGGATGGCGACCTTTTTGCCCTCTACAGCTTTCTTGAATTCCGCTTCCATAGCCTTACCCGCGTCGGAACGCGCCATCACCTCCCTCATGTTGATGAAGCCGATCTTTTCGGCGGCCGAGGCGTAGGCATGGCTCAGGAACAGGGCCGAAAAGACGATAAGGCATGGAATCAAAACAAATTTTTTCATCGCTTATCTCCTTTTGATTGTTTTACCCCCATTAGTGCCGTCACCTTCTTTCGGTGGACGGCGAGTTGAGGGAAACCTTAGTTGTTTTGGTTAAGTATGTCAAGGGCGGGTTTGAATCCGCTTTCTTGAAAATCTTATTTTCGTGGGTGACGCCGTTCTTTCCCTCACGCGTAAACCGTCGGGTCTTCGACCCCGGCCTCGCGGAAGCCTTTCTTCCTCAGGAGGCAACTGTCGCACCGGCCGCAGGCTTTGCCTTCCGGCGTCGGGTCGTAGCAACTGTGGGTCAGGGAATAGTCCACGCACAGGGCTTTGCCTTTAAGTATAATCTGCGCTTTTGAGAGCTCGATGAGGGGGACGTGAATCTTGACCCGGAACCGGCCTTCCACGGCGGCCTTGATAGCAAGATTGGCCGTCTCTTCGAAGGCCCGGATGTACTCGGGACGGCAATCGGGGTAGCCGGAATAGTCAAGGGCGTTGACGCCGATGAAGATGTCCGGCGCTTCCAGGACCTCGGCCCAGGCGAGGGCATAGGAAAGAAAAACGGTGTTCCGCGCCGGCACATAGGTGACGGGGATCTCCCGGCGCATCTCCTCTTCGGTCCGGGATTTGGGGACCGGGATGTCGGCAGTCAAGGCGGATCCCCCGATCTTGATGAGGTCGAGGTGAATCACCAGGTGTTCTTTTGCGCCGAAGGCCTCGGCGACCCTGCGCGCTGCGACGAGCTCAACGGCGTGGCGCTGGCCGTAGTTGAAGGTAAGGCTGTAGAGTTCATACCCCTCCTCGCGGGCGACGGCCATCGCCGTCGTCGAGTCGATCCCGCCGCTCGTGAGTACGACCGCCTTTCTCTTCATCCGACCACCCTTAAACACCGCGGCTTTTTTCGGGCCACAACACCCTGTGGATCTGGAGTTGCAGCCTGACGAACAGTCGGTCTTCCAGTACCCAACCCGCGAGCCTGCGGGGCTCCATCCGGCCCGAGAGCGGTGAGAAAAGGACCGTGCTGCCCGGACACCTTTCCCGGATCAGCGGCAGGACCTCGCAGGCGTACTCATAATCGGCGCGGTCGCCGACGACGAACTTGATTTCGTCTTTCTTCGTCAACCGCTCAAGATTGCGGAAGTCGTTGCGGCCGCTCTCTCCGCTGGAGGGGCACTTCACATCGACGACCTTAACGCAACGCCTGTCCACCGCGCTCACGTCCATGCTGCCGTTCGTCTCCAGGAGGACCTGGAGTTCTTCGTCGAGGAGGCGGCGGATGAGTTCGGTCGTCTCCTCCTGAAGAAGGGGTTCGCCGCCCGTGATTTCGACGAGGCGGCACCCGTAACTCTTCACCCGTTCGATGACCGTCCATATGTCCATGGGGGCGCCCTCTTCCCGGGCATATCCTGTGTCGCACCAGGAGCAACGGAGGTTACAACCCGCAAGGCGCACGAAGACGCAGGGAAACCCGGCATAGGAGGACTCACCCTGGATGCTGTAGAATATCTCGTTGACCTTGAGGGGCAATCATTCCTCCCAGTAGCAGACGCCCGCCGCCGGGGTCTCGAAAACCTTGACCCGCGAAACCTTCACCCCGTCGGCGTTCAGTTTCCGCGAGAGTTCGCCGTAGAGAAAGCGAGCGATGTTCTCCGAGGTGGGATTTTCCTTCTGGAAGGCAGGCAACTCGTTGAGGTGGTTGTGGTCAAGTCGGCCGACGATGTCCTTCAAGGCCTTTTTTGCGTCCCGGAAGTCGACGCCGATGCCGATCTCATTCAAATTCCGACACCTGACAGACAGTTCGACAGTCCAGTTGTGGCCGTGGAGCCGTTCGCAGTCGCCGTCGTACCCCCTCAGGCAGTGGGCCGCCGAGAAGTCCGTCTTAACGTTTATTTCAAAAACCCCGCCCATAGTTTCTCCCGTCCTGGATGTATTCGTCATAGTTGGCCTGCCGAGGCGGGGAGCCTTAAGGTCTTCCTGCCTCGGGTCTGTGTTGTTCACCACATGAGGCCCCGGGCGCTCATGTACTCCCGGGCCGGTTTATAGCCGAGCCTTGCCGACACGCGGATGTCTTTCAGGGAATCGTAGGACAGGTCGACCATACCATAGGTTACGCCGCGCATGAAATAGGACGCCGCGTCCTTCGGGTTCAGCTCGATGGCCTTATTGAAGGCACTGACGGCAGAAAAGTAATCACCGATGGTGTCGTAGAGCATGCCACGTCGGTAATAGGCCATGCCGTCGGCCGGATTTTTGGCGACGGCCCCGATGAAATCCCCGGTCGTCGGGCTTTCGTTAGCGGATCCCTCCGGTGTGACGGCTGCGCTCAACTCATGCTTCTGGTCGAGTTTGACGGCCCTTGCGAGGTCCTGAGAGGCCTCCGTGCGTCGGCCGAGTTTCTCAAGGAGGGCGCTTCGAGTCAGATAAAATTGGGGATTTTCCCCGTTCAGCTCGATGGCGTGTGTCAGGTCCATGACGGCCTCCGCGGTCTTCCCGAGGCGGTCATGGACGAGTGCCCGCTGGTAGTATGCGTGGGCAAACCCGTCATTGATTTCGATAGCGCCCGAAAGGTCGGCCGCGGCCTGCCGGTATTTGCCCATCCGGGCATAGACGATGCCCCGCATGTACAGGGCCGAATCGCATTTGGGGTCGGTCTTCAAAACCTCGCTGAAATCGCGGAGCGCCTCGCTTCTCATCCCCAGCTTCGACAGGGCGATCCCCCGACGGTAAAGTGCCGAATCGTTCCGGGTGTTCAGCTTCAGCGCCTCGTCATAAGCCTTCTTTGCTTCCCGCCACTTACCCGACCGTTCGGCAATGAAGCCCTTGAGCATCGAGACCGATTCGGTGATCCGCCGCGCAAGGAGGCGGTACTTCCCGATGAGACCTTTCTTCGCCTCTCCCGGTGCTGCCGCTGCCTCTGCGTTGAGGACGGCCATTCGCCCCAGGACATCTTCCCGTCTTTTCCTGTTCTCTGTAAGCTCCTTGAGCCAGGTCTTATCCTTGCTCAAGATCAGGAGGGATTGTTGAAGGTCGTCGTGGTTGCCCACGTAAAGCTCGGCCTCGACCCTGTATGTCCTGCCGTCCCACTTTTCGTCTACCACCCGGACCTCTGCGAGGGACGGGACGACGGCGGCCGCCTGCTCGGCGGTGAGGTTCAACTGTCTTACCCTGACGAGTTTTTCGAGGTCGTCCCACAGCTCTCGCCAGAGGCGGTCCTTAACGCCTTCCAACGCGAGTGCCCGCGCTGTCGCCCTACCGTCCAACTTTCCCGCCGTGTATTCGTATCCGGCCGTAAATGCCCCCTCTTTGGCATACACAAAAGAAAAAGAGGATGACGCAATGAGGAGAAATAACGACAGTATTTTTATAATCTTTGGCATCGCATGTACCAGGCCGTTTCAAAGCGGACCTTGGAGACTTGTCTTCGCTGTATTGTCGCGTCTCCCATCCTGCCTGTCAAGGGAGAACGGCGACCCCAAAATTACCTTCTGCGCCTTGTTGACAAAGAAGATGCGAAAAGATAATAGATGCGACCGGTGGTTTAGAGAAGACAGGGATTGGGTGCCATGAGGAAGCTTTTCGGTACGGACGGCACAAGAGGTTTGGCCAATGTCTATCCCATGACCGTCGAAACGGTCATGAAGATAGGAAGGGCGACGGCCCGTATTTTCAAGAACAGGGGCAGAAGGCACAAAATACTCGTGGGGAGAGACACCCGTCTTTCCGGCTCGATGATCGAAAGTGCCCTCGTTTCGGGCATCTGCTCCATGGGCGTCGACGCCCTAACGGTGGGTCCTTTGCCGACGCCCGCAGTTTCATTCCTGACTGTCAACATGAGGGCCGATGCCGGGGTGATGATCTCGGCCTCCCACAACCCGTTTCAGGACAACGGCATCAAGGTCTTTTCCGGCGATGGGTTCAAGCTGCCTGACGAGATGGAAGAGGAGGTCGAGCGGCTCGTCTTTTCGGAAGTGGGCGAAGAGGACCTCCCCACCGGGGGTGATGTCGGTCGGGTCGTGACGATAGACAATGCTGAAGGCCGGTACATCGCCTACCTGAAGAATACCTTCCCGCGCAAGATGACCCTCGACGGCATGAAGATCGTAGTGGACTGTGCCAACGGCGCCGCCTACAAGGTCGCCCCCCTCGTCTTCGAGGAATTGGGCGCAGAGGTGATCCCCGTCGGGACCCAGCCCAACGGCCGTAATATCAATCTTGACTGTGGTGCCATGCACCCCGAAGTCGTCTGCGCGGCGGTCAGGAAACACGGAGCCGACGCAGGGATCGCCCTCGACGGCGACGCCGACCGGGTGATTTTCTCGGACGAAAAGGGCAGGAAGGTCGACGGCGACCACATAATGGCCGTCTGTGCCCTCGACATGAAGGCCAAGAATGCCCTGAAAAAAGACACAGTCGTCGCGACGGTCATGAGCAACATGGGTTTCGACATCGCCATGAAGAGAGAGGGGATTCACGTCGTCAAGACCCAGGTCGGCGACCGCTATATCCTTGAGGAAATGTTACGGGGAGGGTTCAATCTCGGCGGCGAGCAATCAGGCCACCTGATATTTTTCGACCACTCCACGACGGGCGATGGAATCCTGTCCGCCCTCCAAGTGCTCGCCGTCATGAAGGAAAGGGGAGAACGGCTGTCCAAGCTCGCCGGCATAATGACAACCCTGCCGCAGGTAATCGTCAACACCCCCATTACAAGGGAAAAAGACCTCGACAAGATTCCATCGATAAAAAAGGTTATCGATGAGGCCGAGAACAAACTTCGGGGTCGGGGAAGAATCCTCGTGAGATTTTCCGGAACCCAGCGGATGTGCCGTGTCATGGTGGAAGGCCCGTCGGAAAAAGTCATTTCCGCCATGGCGAAACGGATCGCCTCGGCTATCGAAGAGGCATTGAAGTAAGCCCCTGCCGTATCTCTGGAAGCCAATCGACCGCGGACCGGAAACGAACGGTTTTTCTATGCCCTTATCAGGGTAAAAATCCCTATAGCGGTAAAAATAAGCCCCGCTGCGTAGTGAAGGTATCTCTCGCTGACGTGCTGGGCGACGAAGCCGCCTGCCAAGACTCCGATACCCGCGGCGACGACCAATGCAAGCGATGCGCCGAGAAACACCGTGAGTTTGCTCACTTCCTTGTCGGCGGCGAACGCCAATGTGGCGAGTTGTGTCTTGTCGCCCAGCTCGGCGATGAATACAGAGAAAAAAACTGTAGCCAGTACTTTCATGTCCATCTTTGTACCCCTTTTTGGTAGAGTCCGCCCCGTGCAGCCGGTAAACCGTTTTCCGCAAACGCTTCGTTCGCAGAAACGGCCCCTTTCTCATCCTTCAGGTCTCTTATTATGACGGGTCTACTTTGCTTCGGACAGAATCTTCTTCAGCTCTTCCACCGTCGGTATCTTCCCCGAGACGACGATTTTCCCGTCCACGAGGACGGCCGGAGTGACCCGGACGCCCAGTTTACGGAATTCCGCGACATCGAATACGTGAGAGACATCGGCAGCAAGGTTCAGGGCGGCGCAGGCATCGATGACGTTCTTTTCCGTCGCAACACACCTTGCGCAGCCGGGTCCGCATACTTGAATCTTCATGGTCTTACCTCCTCACTTAAAGAATATAATTTCCGAAGAACCATCCCACGAAGGTTCCCACCATGATTATGGTTATGACATAAACAAAAGATTTTTTTATCCCGAAGACCCGGGCGATGGCTATCCAGTTGGGCAGACTCAAACCCGGCCCCGTCAGGAGCAACGCGAGCGCCGGTCCCCTTCCCATCCCGAGCTTCATCAACGTATCGACAAAAGGCGCCTCCGTCATAGTGGCAAAATAACTGACCGCACCGATAAGGGTGGCGAAAAAAGAAGCCGCCATGCCGTTACCCCCCAGCCAGTCCTTGATCCAGTCTTCGGGCAGGAGCTTCCCGAGAACGCCGACAAGAAAGACTCCGACGAGAAGCAGCGGGAAGATGAGCTTGACGAACCACCATGACTCTCTCAGGAAGCTTTGGATTTCCTCAGTCGTCAATGCCTTCCAAGTATACACCGACGCTACCGCCGTCGCCGCGAGCCACACAGTGACTTTATACAGGTACGACCCTGCTGTCTGCACGACGTAATTGGGCAACAGCAGGGAAAGGAGGATCAGGACCATGAGGATAAGGTGCCTCCGGGCGATGACTCCTCCTTGAGCCTGTGCTCCTCCATAATCCGCAATCTCCCTTTTCTCGTTCCTGAAGGCATATGTCATGACCCACCCGACGATAAAGGCCATGAAAAGGGCGGCGACAACCCTCGCGATTACCATCTCTCCACCCAGGATATTCCCCGTGTAGATGAGGGAGAGAATATTCGCCGAGGGTGCAACCCACAGGATTATGAAGGCGACGCCGATGGCCGCGCCGCTGTAATAAAGGCCGCTTGAAACAGGGATGACCGTGCAGGAACAGGCGGCCACAAAAAAACTGGCAAGCGCCGCCATGGAAAAAGATTTAAGCTTGTTCGCCCTTTCTCCGAGGTGGTCCAGTATTGCTTCCTGGTTGATGAATGCCACCATCGCGCCGGCGAGCAGAAAGGCAGGGACGAGGCAGGTCAGGACATGGGTCGCAACATAATCCTTGATTGCCAGAAGACCGGCGACGACCAATTCCTCAATCATGATAGAACAACCTTATCCGATTCATATTGTGCCATTTGGCAATATACTCAAGGGGGAAAAATATATTGCCTCTTTTTGATCTCCTCCCGCCTGATGCCGGGGAGCTTGCAGACCAATTTCACAATCTGGGGGTCATCCTCGAGCCAGTGTCTCAGATTCCCCAGAAGAGTCGCGGCATACGGACTTTCCTTCCCGTCGGCGAGCCTATAGTTGACCCAGAGGCCGTCTTTGCTGAAGGAGACGAGTCCCGCATCCTCGAGGACTTTCAGGTGCTTGGAAACGGTCGGTTGGGCGATGTCCAGCGCCGCCTGGAGCTCGCAGACACACATCTCCTTTTTCTGCAGCATCTTGATGATTTTGACGCGGTTGGGGTCGGACAGGGCCTTTGTCACTTTGATGAAGTCCTTCATTCCCATCACCTCATATTACTGATTGGCTATATGTCACCGGAAGGGGGATATGTCAAGAAAAACTGAAACACCCCCGTTGCCTAAAAAACCCTTGACCGATACTGACTGGATATGTGTAATGCCTCAACGTCAATCAACTTCTTTCCGAAAGGAGGCAAGTGATGTCATTTACGCAGATCATCTGTGAAAAGCAGGGCGGGATTTTCTGGGTGACGCTGAATCGCCCCGAGGCGATGAATGCGCTCACGCCCGAGATGCTCGAAGAGTTGAGGGAAGCCATGGTCTTGGCCGGACAGGACGATGAGGTCAGGGTAGTCGTCGTAACGGGTGCCGGCAAGGCTTACTGTACGGGACTGGACCTGAAGGTGTTAGGAACCAGTAAGCTCGAAAAGGGTGAAGTGGGGCCTATCGTCGACATCCCCGCAAAGGCGCTCATAAACACTGTTAAGAATCTCTCAAAACCGGTGATCGCGATGGTCAACGGGGCCTGTATCACGGGGGGGCTGGAGTTGAGTATCAATTTTGACCTCATCGTCGCCTCCGAAAATGCCCGGTTCGGTGATACCCATGCACGCTGGGGACTCCGGCCGAGTTGGGGCTTAAGCCAAACATTCCCGCGGCGGGTAGGATTGATGAAGGCAAAGGAGCTTTCGTTCACGGGAAGGCTCTTCTCGGCAAGGGAAGCGGAGGAGATAGGCCTTGTGAACAGAGTCGTTCCCGCAGATAGATTGAGACAAGAGGTCGAATCCCTGGCAGAGGACATCATGAAAAACAGTGCCGACGCAATCGCCGCCATAAAAACCCTGTACAACAAAGGAATTGCCCTGACCGAAGCGGAGGGCTGGAAACTCGAAGAAGAAATGCATTTCGAGATCAGAGACACGAATGAAAGGCTGCAAGAGTTCCGTAAGTAGATTCATACCTTGCCCGCCGCATCGACAACCAGGTATCAACAGGTATTAAGAGGAGGCATTGACTGCCATCGGAATAAACCGCTTCGTCGGCAGTTTCGTGTTATTGGGAAAAAGCTGCTTTTACTCCTTGTAAAAGCAGCCCGCTTGTGGCATTGTCAACCTCATTTTTAAAGGAGGTTGACAATCATGAGGTGGGCTTTATGCGCCTTCTTTGCCATAGTCGCGCTTGCACAATTGCCCGGCGAGGCCGAAGCGGTTAACTTCTATGATGGGGCTCGGGCCCCTAAGGGGCTTTATCTATTGACCTACACCTCGTTCTACACAGCCGACGACCTGACCGACTCCCACGGAAACACGGTCAACAGCGACTACGGGCTCTCCAAGGCGGAGGAGTTGCTCCGGTTCTGTTACTACACCCCCAACCTTGTCCTCACCGCCCTCGCACCTTTCGATTACTTGGAAATAGATTCCCGGCACCAGAAATCGTCCGGCCTCGGGGACATAAGCGTCGGCGCCGGCTACTTCCTGCCTGTCAAAAGCGTCGATATCCTGCCCATGCTCTTCGTGAAACTCCCCACGGGAAAATACGACTCGACTTCGGCCGCCAATGTCGGCACAAACCAGTACGATATAAAGCCCACGGTTTTTCTGTACAAGGCCTTCGGGGATTTCAGCGTCGACGCGGCGGTCAAGTATTTCTTCCGACTCGAGAATCACGACAATCATGTCTCGCCGGGGGACGAGCTTTACCTGCAGTGCCTGCTCGGGTACAACGTGACCGATAGGTTCAAGTTAGGACCGTCTCTTAACTGGATGGTCAGTCGGGACAAGAAGATCAACGGCGTTAAAGTCCCGAACAGCGCGCGGGAGACTTTTTCCGCCGGGGCCGATTTTTACTACAGGTTCTCGAAATTCAGCGTGACCTTCACCTATCTTTATGATGCCTATGCGGAGAACAGCACCAAGGGCAGTTTTTTCCAGCTAAAGACGGTATTCCGTTTCTGACAGGACTGTTTGCCGGTAGGTAGTACCCCGTCAAAGATAGAAACTCCTCGGTGGAAATGAGTTCTCAGAATCTCCCTGACAGACAGGATTTGGGCATTTTACAGTCCAGTAAGGGAAATTCTTCAGTATTCAAATAAAAGGTGCATGTATGGGTTGGGCCGTCTGTTGATCTTGCATGATTCAAACCATCCTGAAAAAAATTTAAGGAGGGAGCCATGTCTAAGAAAATTTTTCTGACCTCCGCTGCCCTGATCGTACTCTTACTTTTTTCCGGAAATGCGCCGGCGGCGACCACTGAACGCGAGCCGAACGACACGCCACAGCAGGCAAACCTTATTTCCGACAGGGTGTCCGGAGTATGGAATGTAAATGATCAGGACTGGTTCAAATTGAACCTCCCGCGGCCGGGCAAGGTCACCGCCACGGTCACCCGGTTTCCCCGCCGACTGCAATATCCAGGTGACAGGCGTGAAGGGATCAACGGGTCTCGGCACGGACATCGGGACGGTAACCTTCGACGCCCCCGCCGGGGGAATTTACCTGAAGGTGTTTCTTGCTACCGCACATGCGACCACCTGTTCATATGGATCGGGCTGGTGCGCTGTTCAATGCCGCAAAAACAGTCCATGGTATCTTGCGCCCGATAAGGACGGAAGGCCTTCCCAGAAGGTCCCGACAATGCATGAGGGGCAGCCGGTGTACGGACCGATTTCTTACACGCTCAGCGTCACCTTCGGATCCGCCCCGCCCCCGCCTTATCAGCCTACTCAACCTTCTCAGCCGTCCCAACTCAAGGGTGAACTGATCAAGAACGGTAACTTGCGGGGACCGACCAGCTGGACCGTTGTCGAGTGGTATAAGCCTTCGAACGGCAAAGGGGAGGTTTCTTTCAATGCCGACGGCGTGCGGTTCTGGAGTAAGGGAGGTAACAATCGTATCGGCATTCTGCAGCACGTCAATCAAGACGTGTCGAATTGCTCTCAGCTGTTCCTCAGGGCTACCGTCAAGGCGGACAGACAGAGGCTGACCGGTACGGGATACAACGGACGCGAGTCCCCCATCGCGGTCTTCGCCAAGTACACGGACGCAAACGGAGTGGCTCACGACCTCCTCAGCGAGAATCCGAATGAGCCGCGAAACATGTTTTGGCACGGTTTTTACTTTTTAGACCCTGTTGCTCCCAGCATAGCAACCCACGGGACAAAAGTAGTCCGAGGAAACTGGTTCGATTACAATATCGATCTTATGACACTAAATCCTAAGCCGAAGTACATCCACTTTGTCGGTGCCGAGGGTGCAGGTTGGCCGGAACGTGACGGCAGGGTCGGCCATTTCAGCCTGCAGTGCCGCTGAGATTCCGAAGTCCGGTCAAAAATCAAAAGGGCAGGAACAATCCTGCCCTTAGTGTACCGCCGAGGTCTTTAACTCGCTGATTTATCGGCTTTTTCTAATCCACCCGTAAGGGGTGAAACGCGCCGAAAACGGTTACTCATAGTATTTCGGCGCCTGCTTGAACGCCTTCCACGCTTCGGGGTCGTGACCCGTTACGATCTGGGCGCCGTACAATTTTTGCAAGGCCTTCATTTTTTCTACCGACTTGACGGACTCGCCGAAGTTCCACGCCAGGCCGGACAGTATGTTGTTGTTCAAATTATCCAGCGTGTAACACGAATCCGCAGCTAAGAACATGGGACCAGATTTGGGCAAATTAACCATGATTGATTGATGTCCAGGCGTGTGTCCGGGCGTAAAGTAGGTAACTATACTCCCGTCGCCGAACAGATCGAACCTGTCGTCATCCCATCCGTTCAGTATCAACCAATCAACGGGCTTGTCGAAATCCTTCCTGATGTAAGCGCCTTTCATGAAGAAGTCGGGGACATAGGCGTAGTGAAGCTCACTGCGCTGGACGGGGGATCTCATGGAAAAAGCAGGGGGTGTAATCACCCCTTCCCTCGTTGACGGCCTTCCTGGTCGTTCCCCCTACGAACAGGGCGTTATGCCGAAAATTCTTTTCGTATTCCGGCAGGCAGTAACGTGCCTTTCCCATAGAAACCATGTGAACGATTTCTACAAGTTCGAGTTCATCAGCCCGGTCTACAAGCGCATCGACCAGACACTTAGGTTCACCGCATGCATGACCGACAACAACTCTGTCCCCGGACCGAACGACCTTCAAGGCCTCCTCGGACGAAACTAGCCGGTCCTTATAGTGGTCCTGCCATCTCATTCGTCCACCTCCTCGTATGTTATTTTGCACCGATTCTTTTCTCTTTCGGGGTCACGGCCTGCGGGGAAGTATGATGCTCGATGTATGCGCGAACGGCCCTCACACACGCCGGTACGATGTCTTCCTCTGCTTCTTCCCGGTGATTCACCGATGTCCCGGCAACGATGACCGACGGGATGTCGGGTCTCTTCCACCGGCAGGCACAGGAGGTCGAGCACCCGCTGATAAAAACGACGAAGTCCGCCTTAGGGCTGTTCCAGACGACGGACAGGCCGAACCCTTCGAGAATTTCTTTTAGTTTGTTCCCGATGTCGCCGCGGTCGATCTTCGGGTTGCATCCGCCACAGAACGTGATACTCACGACCATGGAATCATCGCCTTCCGTTTTCCGACCGACCGAGAAATCTCCGCGCCTCCTCCAACAATTCCTCGCTTATCCCATGGACCACCTCGATTCTCCGTAAGCCGGGAATGTGTTTTCTCAGGGTTTCCTCGACCACCTCCTCCATGGTTCGGGAGGCCCCGGGGCAACCCGCACAGGCCCCGGTAAGCCTAAACCGCGCCGTTCCCTCGGGTGTTATGTCTACTAGATGGATGCCGCCGCCGTGCATACGAAGGCGGAACCTGACCGACTCGTCCAGGATTCGCTCGATTTCTTCAGTCGTTATCTTCTTCATAGGAGGACACCACCGACGTCTCGTCGTTCCGACTGTTACCGCTACCCGGAGATGCCGGCAATCGCCCGGGCCAGCTCCTTCTTGTGCTCGATGTTGCCCTGACGGGAGATCATGATCCGCTGCGCCTGGGGAGACCCGGCACCGTGCATAGATTCCGTCCGGTACCCAACGGCGGCCGTCCCCAGGGTGATGTTCTCGATGAGCCTCATGATGCGCATCCGGTGCTCCGTCGGGACGGAGGCCACACCACGCAGGTACTTGTCGATATACTTGCCGATCTCAGGATTCCGGAGGTCTTTTTCCGACGCCATCGTCACCATCAGGCCGCCGGCGATGTCTTCCGCCAGCCGGGCGATCTCATAGGGGAAGCGCGTTACATTCTGTTTGCACACATTCGCCAGCATCAGGTCGATCAGGTAATTCCCGGACGCGGTCTCTCGCCCCTCCGCCGAACAGGCGATCCCGCATGCATACAGTGTCTCGTTGAGGTGGATCATCTCGATCAGTTTATCCCTGACGTGGGAGGCCCGCGAAGCACCGTTGTAATCCGCGGCCAGGGCGGCGGCACCGATGAGGACATCGCCAACACCGACCTTGCACCCGCCGTAACTCTGGCGATGGTACCCGGCGAAACGCTCCACGAGGGCACCGCTGTATTCGTACTCGCCGCACATGAACACATGTTCCCAGGGGACAAACAGGTTATCGAAGATCATCAGGGCCTCATGGCCGCCGAACTGCCGATTGCCCACGTCGATCGTCCCCCCCTCTAACTTTCGCGTATCGCAGGACTGACGACCGTATATGTAGAAGACACCTTCGGCATCCGCCGGCGCCACGAAGGAAAGGGCATAATCCGCGTCCTCCTTCGTCATCGTCAACGTCGGCATGACGAGCATCCAGTGCGAATTGACCGCCCCAGTCTGGTGTGCCTTCGCCCCGCGGACAACGATGCCGTCGGACCTCTTCTCGACCACCCGAAGAAAAAGGTCCGGGTCGGCCTGTTTGCTCGGGGAAAGACTGCGGTCGCCCTTGGGGTCCGTCATGGCGCCGTCGACGGTGAGGTCCTCTTCCTGCATCATCAACAAAAACTTAATGAAACGCTCATGGTACCGAGTGCCGAGCTTCTCGTCCATCTCGTAGGTTACGCTGTCCACGGCGTTGATGGCGTCCATCCCCACGCAGCGCTGAAAGCACGCCGCCGTCTTCTGCCCCAAGAGACGCTGCATCTTGACCTTCTTGATCAGGTCCTCCGTGTTGCGGTGGAGATGACAGAATCGATTGATCTTGTTGCCTGTCAGATGAGAGGTCGCCGTCATGAGTTCCTCGTAAAGGGGATCCTGGGCGAGGGCGTAGGTCATCTTGACGGAATTCATCGACGGCCTGATGATCGGGTGGTCGACGGGATTTTCCACTCGTTCTCCCAGGAGATAAACCTTCAGATTGAGCTTTCTCAAACTCTCTTCGTATTGTTCGGGGGTTTTTAGTGCCATTTTTGTCGCTCCTTTCAGGATGGGTAGAAAAAAGAGGGCTGCGCATCACTTGCCGCCGTCCACATAGGGGTAATAGCTCTGTGCCACGTCCAACCTTGCCAACTGGCCGCCGCCCAACCATATCTGGATGATTTTGCTGTCCCGCAGGTATTTTTCCACGTGGTATTCACGGGCATAACCGTAAGAACCCATCAGCTCCATCGCCCGGTTGCAAACGCTCTCGGTCACGTCGCAGGCGTGCACCTTGGCTGCGCTTGCCCGGGCGAGGAGGAAATCCTCCCCGGGCGTGCCGAACTTCTTGCGGTTGTTGAACATGGCGGCTACGGTAAGATAGAAGGCCCGTGCCGATTCGATGCCGACAGCCATGTCGGCGATCATGGCAGCCTGGAGAGAATGGTTCCGGACGGCCTTCCCGCCGTAGGACCTCGACTTGGTGAATTCGATGACGGCCTCGAGGACGGCTTGGGCGTTGCCGAGCGAAATCGGAGCGCTCGTGAGCCGGCCCCAGCCGACATTCGCCCGGAAGAGCTGCCAGTCTACGCCGGGACCGCCAGCCCGGTATTCCCTCGGCACCCGCACGTTGTCGAAGTAGATGGCGGTGTTCACGTCCGTCACCTTCATGCCCATCTTTTCTTCCGGCTTGCCGAAAGAAAGTCCCGGAGTATCCTTCGGGACATAGATGAGCGCCAACCCCTCTTCCTTCAGGTTTGGGTCGGTGGTGCAGACGACGCAATAAAGGTCGGCGATGCTCGCCCCGCTGGGCCACATCTTCTCGCCGTTGATGACCCATTCATCCCCTTCCAGCCGAGCCCTCGTTCTAAGGGTCCGGGCGTGCTCCGCGTGGTCCTCGATATTGCATCCGCCCGCCGGCTCGGTTATCGCCATGCAGCCGCAACGCGGCGTGTC
>DIEZ01000073.1 GCA_002418885.1 Syntrophaceae bacterium UBA5761 | reverse complement strand
ATGAGGGGGCTCGAACCCCTGACCTTCGCATTGCGAACGCGACGCTCTCCCAGTTGAGCTACATCCCCACGCTCTGTTCTATATAGAACAAACCGGTTGCTTTTTACCAATCTGCCTCTTTTTTTGCAAGCGAAAAGATTTTTTGACGGCGGCGAACATTCGATTACGGATTGAAACTACCCACGGATGATGATGACGAACGGGCGAACTTCGCTAAAGGAAAAATCCCATGGCCAAGATCGATGCTTTCTTCCAACTGATGAACGAGCAGGGGGCTTCGGACCTCCACCTCGTAGCGGGCCAGCAACCGGTCCTTAGAATCCGCGGAGAGATGGAGAGGGTGAAGTACAATGTCCTCGACAACGACGAACTAAGGGCGATGCTGTATGAGATCGCGCCGGAACACAAGATAAAGCAGTTCGAAGAGACGGGGGACATCGACTTCGCCTACGAGATACCCGGCCTTGCACGCTACCGGGCCAATTTCTTCCAGCAAAAATACGGCGTCGGCGCCGTCTTCCGGGAGATCCCGACCAAGATTTTGACCTGCGCCCAACTGGGTCTTCCGGCGGTCGTCTCGAAACTGGCCTCCCTCCCGAGGGGACTCGTCCTGGTGACCGGCCCTACGGGCAGCGGAAAGTCGACGACCCTTGCGGCCATCATCGACGAGGCAAACCGCACCAAAAAAGACCATATCATCACGATAGAAGACCCCATCGAATTCGTCCATCAAAGTCAAAGCTGTGTCGTGAACCACCGTGAAGTGGGACTCCACACCAAGAGTTTCAGCGCCGCCCTCCGCGGCGCCCTGCGCGAGGATCCGGACATAATCCTGGTAGGAGAAATGCGGGACATCGAGACGATTTCGCTGGCGGTGGAGGCGGCTTCGACGGGACATCTCGTCTTCGGAACGCTGCACACGATGAACGCCGCCAAGACGGTCGACCGGATCATCGAGGTCTTCCCGGCAAATGAACAGGGGCAGATCCGTTCCAACCTGGCCGACGGCATCCGTGCCGTCGTATCGCAGGTGCTTTTCAAGAGGGCCGATAAGAAGGGTCGCGTGGCGGCACTCGAGATACTCATCGCCAACTCGGCCGTCCGCAATCTCATAAGGGAATCTAAGACCTTCCAGATCCCCTCGATGATCCAGACGGGTAAAAAATTCGGGATGCAGATGCTCGACGACGCCATCCAGGACCTGCTGCAGAGAGGGCTGATCACACCCGACGACGCTTACTTGAAGTGCAACGATAAACAGCGGTTCAGGCCTTTCCTGAAGACGCCGCCAGCGGACTTCACGGAGATATGACGAGGAGGTCCTGTGAGAAAACCGGAAATCGACTACATCCTCTCGAAGATGCTCGATTCGAGCAAGAATGTGTCCGACTTGAACATCACCGTGGGCAAACCCTTCCAGGTAGAGTCTTCGGGACAGTTGACGCCCGTTCGGCTCGAACCTCCCGTCCACAGTCTGACGCCGTTTCAGACAGAGACCTTCGCGCTCAACCTGATAAACGGCGACCACCGTCTGACGGAAACCCTGCTGAACACCGGCTCTTGCGACACTTCCTACGAGCTACCGGGGAAGGCCCGATTCCGGGTGAACATCTTCTCCCAACGGGGCAACTACTCGATAGTCTTGAGGAAACTTGAATCGAAGGTCCCGACATGCAAGGAGCTGAACCTCCCACCGATTTTTCAACAGATAGCCAGGGAAAAGAACGGCATCGTGTTGGTGACGGGCGCCACAGGAAGCGGCAAATCCACGTCGCTCGCCGCCATCCTCGACGAAATCAACGAAGAGCAGGCCGTCCACATCATAACCCTCGAAGATCCAGTCGAGTTCTCCCACACACACAAGAAGGCGACTTTCAACCAGAGGGAGATGGGGACCGACTTTGACACCTTTGCGAGCGGGTTGCGGGCCGCCCTCCGGCAGGCCCCCAAGGTCATCCTCGTCGGAGAGATGCGGGACCGGGAGACGGTAGAGATCGGTTTGAACGCGGCCGAGACGGGGCACCTCGTCTTCAGCACCCTCCACACCATCGACGCCGGCTCGACGATCAACCGCATCATCGGCATGTTCACCACGGAAGAAGAGAATCAGATCCGCATCCGGCTGGCCGACACCGTCCGGTGGATCGTGTGTCAGAGGTTGCTCCCCAAGGAAGGTGGGGGGCGCGTAGCCGCCTTCGAGATAATGGGCACGAACCTGCGCGTCAAGGACACCATCCTCCACGGCGAATCGGAGGGAAAGACGTTCTACGAAATCATCCAGGCAGGGAAACCCTTCAGCATGATAACCTTCGACGACTACATAGTTGACCTATACAAGGACGGCCTGGTCAGCGAAGAGACGGCCCGGGCGTACGCCTCGAACAAGGGAATCGTCGGCCGGGGTATCGACGCCGTCAAGAGCAGCAGGGGACAGGCGACGACGGAAATCGGAAAACTCACTGTGGACAAGGATTACGGCAAGAAGAAGTTCTTCTGAGGCGGAGGGGTATGGACGAGGGAAAGAGCCTTCTGGAGGAAGTAGAAGCGGGCGAGTATGACTCCGCGGACCTGCCTTTCGATTTCATCGAGGAAAACGCAGAAACCGCCCTGATCTGCTGTACGGCTCCTGAGGTCAGGGAAAAGGTGAGCGCGGCACTGAACAACCTCGGCTTTCATATCTCCACGGCATCGAATGCCCGAGACGCCCTCAAGAAGATGCGTTTTCACGTCTACAACGTCGTCATCCTCGACGAAAACTTCGACACAGTAAACCCGGAAACGAACGACGTCCTCGCCTGCCTCCAGGGGCTGTCGATGGCAACCCGCCGTCGCATGTTCGCGGCACTCATCAGCGACAAATACCGGACCATGGACAACATGGCTGCCTTTTACAGGAGCGTCAATCTGGTCATCAACCCAAAGAACATAGACAACATCGGGGTGATACTGAAACGCGGCATCAACGACCACATCGCCTTCTACCGCGTCTTTCACGAAATGCTCAAAAAAACGGGCAGGGCCTGACAACCTACTTCAACGATTGAGCCTTTTCGTTTTCTCTCCTTGCTTCTTCCGGGAAACCGGCCGCTTCGTAGGAACGGGCAAGGTGCATATGGTAGAAGGGGTTTTTCGGTTCTTCTTCGAGGGCTTTCTTGAAAACCCGGATCGCCTGCAGGTAACGTTTTTCGCGGTGTAGGGTGTTTCCGAGACGGTTAAGGTAAACACCCCGTGACCCGGGGTTGATCGCCGCAGCCTCCTCGTACACCGCCTCGGCTTCGTCCAGCCGCCCTTCCATGGCCAAGGCATCGCCCATGTTGCAATAGTAGATCGGCTGCGTGGAGTTGCAGTCGATGGCCTTTCGGAAGGCCATCTCAGCGCGGTCGAAATAGCCCGCCCTAAGATAGGCCATACCCAACCGGTTGTAGTAAACGTCGCTGGAAGACGGGTCGAAGCTCCCGGCCTGCTCGTAGGCCTCTTCCGCTCCTTCAAAGTCCCCCGCTGCGACTTGGGCATTCCCGAGGCCCATGAAGGATGAGGCGTCCGGGTCCATCATGATGATCTTCTTGAAAACGTCGATGGCCTTGACGGGGAATCCGCCGGCGAGATAGGCGTCCCCCAAGGTAAATAGGAGGCTCACGTCGTCCGGCTGCGCCGAAACGGCCCTCTCGCAGATTTGTATCATCCGGTCGTATTGCTTCTCTTCCCTGAAAATCTTCACGAGGTCGTCAAAGGCGAAACCGGTGAAGAGCTTTCTCGAAAGCTCTTTTTCCAGAAGTTCCTCGAAAAGGGCGACTGCCTCGTCGAGGCATCCGCTGTCCTTATAGGCCCAGGCCAGGGCCAGACGGTGAGAATCCTCTCCCGGATTCAGTCTGGTCAGCTCTTCGTAGAGAGCGACTGCCTCGTCGTAGCGCTTTTCCTGCATCAACTTTTCGGCGAGCCTGTATTTTTCATCTGTCATCGTCATATGCGTCCCGCTTCCTGCCGTTTCGGCTGTAGTGTTATGTGCCGTAATACATCGTTTATTCGCCCTTTGCCATCTGCCACTCGGCGCGGATGTGGTATGGCGACTCCGAAGGAAGTTGCGCAACGGAAAGGCCCGCCTCTTCTATCGCGGAATTGATGACGGCCGTAAGAAAAGCAACAGCTTCCGGTAGGGAACAGTTTTTCGTCGCCTCCAGCCCGAGGGCAACCTTGTTGTGCCGTGATAGCGCATAATAAGTCAGGGATTTGCGCTGTTCCTTGTGGCGTGATTGCCCCGCAGCCGTGTTCGTGTTGTTCACGAGAAAGTGATACCTGCTGTCTTCTATCTTTCGGTTCGCCCTCGCTGCAACGGCCTTGGCAAACCCCTCCAATTCGAGCCTCTGTCCGTTCGGCAGGTCGAAACTCGACGCGTCGATGACGTTGCACTGTCCCCACTTCGAGGGATTACGCTTATGGGAAACCCATCGGGGCGAATAGAACCCATCGCCCTGGTGCACGTTGAGGACATAGTCGGCGTCCTTGATCAAGGACTTGGCCAGGTTGACGACCTTCGAATCTTGCAGGGCCCGACTGTCGTCGGGCAGATGAAACAGCCGGTTCATGTCGCCGTCGATACCCTCCCGCCTTTCTTTTCTGATCGCCGAAAGGTTTAAACGGGGGACGACCACCAGGCTTCCTTTCCTGACGTTCAGGTTTGTGTAACGGTCAGCCGCGAGATAACCGCCCTTCTCGTCGCCGTGAATGCCGCCGAAGATCAGCAGCGTCGGTCCCTCTTCCCTACCCCGCAAAAAGTACACCGTCACTTCCTGTGGAGTTCCCGCAAAAAAACGCTTTACCTGGATGCCGGACGCTCCTTTGTCCGCCGTTATATTTTTTTCCTCGCTCAGGGTGTCGGCGATGAATAGGATGAGAAAGATTAACGCAAAGACCGAAAGGGTTAGAATGAGGATTCGCCGATGATCTGCCATCCCCCCTGCCCTTTTTTCAGATAAAGAATCTTGTTCGATTCCGTCTTAAAGTTGTTCGACTGGTATTTTTGGTTAAACCGTGCAATCGCGATTTTTCCCTCCCGCTCCTGCGGCAGCAGAATCATAAGGTCTTCCGTCGTCACGCGGATGAACTTCTTGCCGCTGTTCACCCTTTCTTTATGCTTTTTGAAGGCCTGGTACCCCATCCCGTCGGCGCTCACAAACTCGGGCGCATAATGGCTCATGTACTTACGAACATCCCGGCTCTCCCAGGCCCGCCTCCAGGACTCGATAAAACCGTGAAGTTCTTTAGAGAGAGCCTCCTGAGAGGAGGGTTTTGTATAGGACAGCTTGTTGACGACCGCGATCGCCGTTCCCCTCGGCTTGAGGTACTGGCTCATTTCTTTCAGGGCGTCGTTACTCACCACGATGCATCCCTTCGTATTCACGATTTGATCGCCGAGGCTCTTCCCTGCGCTGTGACCGTGAAGCCAGATTCCTGCACCATCCCTCCCTTCCCTCCGGTCGGTGAAATTGGGGTAGTTGAGGACATAAGCCCCGAACCCGTAATTCTCCGCGAGGTTCTTCCCGGGAATGAACCGAAGAAAGAGATACGTGCCCAGGGGAGTCGCTAAGTCGCCGTTTTTTCTCTTGTCCTGCTGGTTGGCGCCGGTCAGGCAGGGATAAGCCTTGACAAGGGTCCACTTACCCCCGCTTTTTCGGAAAACATAGAGGGTCTTCGTTTCCTTTTCACAGACGAGCGCATTTTCCCCTTCTCCCGCAAAGACGAAGGGATAAGGTATCTCCTGAGAAAGGTCCGGGGGGGAAACCGAAGCCTGTGGCTGAAGGACCTTTTTCTGTGCCGGCGCTTCCACCGAAGCGACAGGCGCGACGGGCTTCTCGGCCTGCGGCTGCGGCTTCAACACCACGGCGACCTGCTTTTTAACCTCATGGAGTTCACCGAAAGCCTTCTGCAGGTCCTTTTCTCCCAGGGATTTATCTATCGCGTCCAACCGTTGACCTGTCTGGGCGACCAGGTCGATCAGCGCCCGATTCTTCATCTCTCCACGAATCAACAAATAAACGAGGGCTGCGATGCTGAGCAGCAACACGGCAAAGCCGATGGCGGCGAGTTTTAGATGAGAATGTTTCAGGTAGATGTAGCTGGATGGGTACTTGTTGAATGAAGGGGACTGATATGATCTCGCATTCTTCATCTTCGGGCCGACCGAACCTCAATAGAAGCTGTGTCGCTTTAAACCGTAATTTTACGATTTTGTCAAGAAAACTAACGACACCCTCAGCCTGAAAATTTCGCACGGCCGGGCAGCTGCGCTCGCCGCCCAGGTCTATAGTTCATAGCCTGCTCGAGTATCCTGTCTCCACTGTAAACATCCCGGCAAAAATGGACGAGGCCGCCGCGGTCGACCCATGCCGTTAGGTAGAAAATGTATATAGGCACGGGCTCCGGCAGTGTGATCACTTGCCTTTGCCGCGAAGCTATCGCCCGGAGGATATCTTCCCTTTTCCAATCGGAATAACCTTTCAGGAGATAGACAGCGAGGTCGAGGGGCTTTTCGATGCGGATGCAGCCGTGGCTGAAGGTCCTTCGTGCCCTCTCGAAGAGTTGCCGGTCGGGGGTATCGTGAAGATAGATACTGAATTCATTGGGAAACATGAATTTTACCCGGCCGAGAGGGTTCCGGGACCCGGGATCCTGGCGGAGTCGGTAACGGAATTGTCCGGGGTCGAGGGATTCCCAGTCTATGCTTTCCGGGTCGACCTCCTTCGCCGGTTCGCTCCAGCCGTCGATAATCCTGATGCCCCGGGAAGACAGGTAATGCGGATCATCCTTCAGCTTCGGGATGATTTCATTTACGGCGATGCTCTCCGGCACATTCCAGAAGGGGTTGATCTCCAGGTAAGTGACGTTGCCCGTGAAGACGAAGGTGCGTTGGTCATCCTCGTCCCTGCCCACGATTATGCGCATTGCCATAACGGTCTTATCCTTCTCTACGACCTCCAGGCTGAAATCGGCCAGATTCACGAAAATGTAACGGTCGCCGAGCGCCCGGGGCAACCACCGCATCCGTTCAAGGTTGAGCCTGAGTTGCCTGACCCTCTTCTTGACGGGGATATTGAGCTCTTCTACAGTCGATGCGCCCAGGACACCGTCCGCAATGAGGCCATGCCTTGACTGGAACAACCGCAGTGCCCGTTCGAGCTTTTCGTCAAAGAGATTTCCTCCCTCCGCACCGTCGCCAAGGTCGCCGGAAAGGAAGAGACGCTTCCAGAGCAAAAGGATCCGGTCGTCCCGGTCACCCGCTTTCAGCTTAGGTCCGCCGGGCACGGACGGCCATCCACCCCGTTCTTCTATGCTTCGGTATCGAAGGAAAGCTTCCCGGAGCTTTTCGTACCCCGAATCGGTCGGCTGAATGACCTTCAATGCCTTTCCCAACTCATCCTGTTTCAGGGCATCGATGATTTCTCCATCGCCGTTTTCTCGTCGAGGAAAGTTATACCAATCTGGGTAGACCGTTCGGGGATCTACGCGTCCGTTCCTGACATGGCGTCCAAAAGCGATGAAGGTGTCCGTCAGAAGGAGGTCGAGGTTGACACGCTTATCGACCTGCCGGTCCCCATTCCGCCACTGCCTGATCAGGGATTCGATCTTCGCCAGATGATAATCTTCCGGATTCAGTCCCTCATCGTCTGCCCCGCGGAGGACAGTGAGAAACGCCTCTGCCTTCGGCGTTACAAACTTTTCCGAAGACCAGACAGGCCGGTAACCTCCTTCTGAATAAAACTTCGTGACCAGGTCAGGACAGTGAAGCAATTCACCCTCGACGAGGGCAGCAGCGTCGACGTACTGGATTCTGTCGCGAATCAATCGAGTCGCCGGGTCGGACATATACAATGCGATCCCCTGTCCGACGACCAAGAGGAGCACTACACCCATAACAACCGCTGAGAAGACCGCAACCCTGCGCATGACTTGCTTTCCGCCGTCCCTTTTTCGGACTTTAACTAATTTAAATGGTTACTTATATTTTCTTTTCCGCTAATCTGCAAGGGGTTCCTGCAGGAGAAAAATATCCTTGATTGCCGGCCCCAGTTGCAGATAAAAGAGAAACAAGACACCTCAGGAGGCACGGCCATGCATAGGGTTTTTGTCATTGTATTTTGTGTGTTCGTTGCAACCGCCGGCGCCTCTGCTTCGCGGGCGGAGGCGATACGGGATGACGCGACCGTCGCCGCTCAGGCAAGCGAAAAGGCGTCGCCGGATAGAAAAGACGACGACAGAAAACGGCAAGTATCGGAAAAGATGGTCACGGAGCTTCGCGTCGTACCCTTTCAGAAAACACAGAAACCGGACAGCACCATGCCCAGAGGTGCAGTCAAGGTCGTGCAGCCGGGTCGCGAGGGTCGCGAGTTGGTGACCTACCTGGTAAGGATGGTGGACGGAAAGGAAATCGAACGGACGGCCGTGGGCGTTGAAGTCCTCTCAAAGCCGAGGCAACACATCGAGCTTGTCGGGACGGCACCCGTCCTATCGGAGCGCACGCTGACGGAGCTTCGGGCCATCCCGTTCCGGAAAGAACAGAGACCCGACGACAGTCTGCCTGCCGGGACGGTGAAGGTCATAGAGGAAGGACGAGAAGGGCAGGAGCGCATCACTTACCGGGTAAAGTTGGTGGACGGAAAGGAGACGGAGAGGATCGTGGTCAACTCGGAAGTCCTTTCTCCGCCCGTCACAAGGATCGAGGTAGTGGGAACCGGCAAGGTCGTTCAGGAGCAGCCGATTCAAGAACCTTCCCCCACGCCTTCTTTGCCCCCGAGGAAAGAGGAGAAGTGATCATAACCCTCGATAGGAAGGAACAAACCCTCCGAGCCTGAGACGAAGGGGGTCTCACAGGCTGCGAACACCCCTATCTCCGTGAGGGGCACGTCCACGAAGGGCCACGTTCCCTGCAAACGTCCCGCCTTTTTTCCCGCGACCGCAAAGAGCAATTCATAATCCTCTCCGTCCGTAAGGGCCTCCCGCAGGGTCGTGTCAGGGGTGCGACGGGGGATACGCTCCGTTTCAAGCCGGAGACCGACTCCCGAAGACCTGCACAGGCGGTGGGCGTCGATAAGCAGGCCGTCGCTTACGTCGATCATCGCCCGGGCATAGCCGTTTCTCGCCAGCCATTCCCCCTCACGGCAGCGCGGCTTGAAGGTCAGATGATGCCCTGTCCGCACCGAGCGCCCGAAACAACCCGTGGCGAACAGAAGGTCTCCGGGANNCGGCGGACGGCCCGTCTCTCCGCGACCTCGCCGAGAACCGCGAGGCTCGCCACATCATCGGCTAACCCAACCGCCAGGTCGCCACCGACCATCAGGACGCCGAATTCTCCGGCCAAGGCGATCAAGCCGTCGAAAAAACGCCGCAGCCACCTCGCATCGCGACGCGGGCTCGACGCCGTCGCCGTCAGGCAATAAAGCGGCCGTCCACCCATCGCGGCGACATCACTCAAGTTTCGTGCAAGGAGCTTCCTTCCGGCCTCCTCAGGTTTCGCGGCTCCCGGCCCCTCAAGGACGTAGTGCCTGCCTCCGACGAGCTGGTCGATGGCCACAAGAAGAAGACGGCCGCGACCTATCCGCAACCCCGCACAATCGTCGCCGGGAGGGATCACCAGGCCGGGCGGCGACGAAGGTAAACGCTTGAACAGGGCTTCCAGAAAATCGTCCTCGTTCATAGAAAAATTCTTCCTCCTCTCGGACAATCGAATCTTCGGACATGGCAGCGGACAGGTTCGTCTTCACGCAAGTTATCATGCCCATGTACCGTCATTGCATCCAATGATTTCAATGTGTTATAAAAATGTATAACAGATGGCACCGAGATTTCCAAGTCAATAATCGTCCCCTTTCTGATCAGCACGGAGGCTCGGGAAATGCCGACCCAGACCTACTTGATTTTTCGTTTTTTATGTGTTCTTTTGTTGAAAAGCCCGACTGACAAAACCGGCGAGCTTACCGGCAATTCAAAAATATCCATTCGGTCAACTAATCAAGGAGGTATCATGCAATTTCTGGTTTTTGGTTACGACGGCAAAGACTACAGGGCGATGGAGAGGCGGATGGCCAAGCGGGAGGCACATCTCGCCGGTGTGGCAAGGATGAAGGCCGAGGGCAAGGCCCTGTACGGCATAGCCATGCTGGACGACGAGGAAAAAATGGTCGGTTCCGTGATGGTGATGGATTTCCCTTCCCGGGCAGAGCTGGACGAGTGGCTCAAGGTAGAGCCCTATGTGGTCGGCAAGGTATGGGAGAGGGTCGAGGTGTTCAAGGCAAAAGTGCCGCCGATTTTTTTACCCTGATCACACATCGAGCCGCCTTCTATCGCCGGGGGGGAAACATCGCTATCCCGTCACGAGCCCTCTCGGGGCGGACTCAGACTGCCGGGGATTAGAGTTGAAACTGAGCGAGAAGGAATTCGACAAGGTAGTCAGGCGGGCCATCAACCGCATCCCAAAACCGATCCGCCGCCATCTAAAAAATGTCTTGATCACCGTCAGGAAACGCCCTCCCAGGGACATGCTGGAAGAGCTCGGCATCCCGCCGGATGAACCGTTTCCCCTCGGTCTTTACGTGGGAGCATCGCTTCTGGAGCGCTCCGAAACACAGCCGCCTCTTTATCCCGACAGTATATTCATCTTTCAGGAACCCCTCGAAGAGATGTGTGGAACGGTCGAAGAACTGGAGCGGCAGATAGAGATCACGGTGGTGCACGAAGTCGCCCATTTCATCGGCATCGACGATGCGAGGTTGGCGGAGTTGGGCTACGATTAACATACTTCCTTTTCCCCCGACATCGAGTGTACTTCAGTGCGGACGCATAAAACCCAAAAAGCGAGGTTATTTCAGGATGACTCCGCTTTCGCTCGCGCCGGGTACGATGATACGAGACTGTTCCTGACGCTGCATTTCCTTCGCTTCTTCGATCATTTTTTCCATAAAACTCTGCATGGTCTCAGGAAATTTCTCTATCGCCTCATGGAGGTTTTTCGCCTCGATGGGGAACTGGATTGGAAGAGGGCCGTGGGGCGTAACCAGTTGCGTCTGCCCGAAAAAGATGATTTTCCTGCTCTTGTCGACCTCCCCGTTCGTCTTGACCGGTGTAAGCTGACGGATGGCGGCAACCCTCACGTCGGTAAAGACTTCTTCTTTATAAAGGTTTTGCCGGTTGATCCTGACTTTTTGAGGTGTTCCTTCCGGTGTGGTCATAAAAAAACTCCTGCGTAGTCTACGGCCGCTTCCTCGGTTCCGGCCTCCTCGAGAGGACTTAGCACAATCCACCCCAAATGTCATCAACGAGCACAGCATAAAACAAGTAACATCGGTAATTCGGCACCTCTACCCCGGTTATGGCTGCTTTCTTCTGTCGTCAATCTTGGCGGCCTCGTAAAAAGTCCACCTGCGGCGCAGCTCTAACTACGCCTCACTTCCCATGATTTGCGCGCCTTGCATCTGGAGCTTTTTACCTTGCCATCCCAATTTTGACTTATTACCAGGCCTTCAACCTTTAGTCGCAAGTTTTACTGGAAATGAAAGGCGAACAATCCCATAATAGAAAAGGCAACAAACTTCCATGGGCAGCAAAGGCAGGAGCTCAATGAACCGAGAGGGAGTTTTACCTTTTCCGGCAAAAAGGTTCGACACATTCGAGAGCGTCCTGAAAATCGACGCCGAATCACAGAGGCGTCTTCTTCATGTCGGTGACGAGGTGGAGCAGGTATGGGCTTCCTGGGCGCTCGGCCTCAAGCTCGGGGCACATATCATCCCTGAGCTCGTCGAATGCCTGAAGACCTGCAGATTCCCCGGAACCCGCCGTCACTTTTTGGTGGTCCTCGCAGGTCTGGGTGAAAGGGAGACGCTGGAGAAATATGCTGTGAGCGACCCGGCGCCTCTCGTCAGGGCCACGGCCTGCCGCTATCTGGCGAGGACGGCGGAGCCTGGAGATGCACTAACAGAACGCTTTCTTTTCGAGCGCCTCCGGGAAGATACTTCTCCCGAAGTGCGGGAAGCGATCCTCGAGGAGCTGGGCCTGGATAAAAACAGGCCGGGGCACCGCCAAGAATGACGGCGAAGCCGGTCAGATGTTCTTAGATATGTACTTGTACATCCCCTTGAATACGCTCTCCAGGATGTCGGGGGCGATGAAGTAGTCGGGCATTTCTCTGTAGAAATACTCATTTGTTGCCTTGCTCGCCACGTCGATGTCGCCGTTAAACTTACGATACACGTCTTCCATGTATGCCTTCCATTTGCGGCCCTCCCGAAGAGTCAGGTCGATGAAACCTCCCGCTTCCTCTCCGGTGATGTAGCCGTAATGGTCGGCGCAGAGATAGGCGACCGGGTAGGCCCGCAGTTTTTCCAGGCTCTGGAGATACTGGTCCATGTTCGTATTCATCGACGGAAAAGACGTATCCCTGTACGGAATGCCCCCCGCGTCGGAGGCGAACATCGCCTTCAGGTTCGGTTGATAAGCAGAGATGGAACAGTTGGTATGGCCCGGCGTGTAGATGATCTCGAGGAAGGCGCCCCCGAGCTCTATTCTATCGCCCTCTGCGAGTGTCTTTCCCTTGATGTCGTCACGCCAGTCGAGGTCGTAAGGCGCCAACTCACTTTCCAGGCCCACATGCTTCGCGCTCAGCCTACCGAAGTTGTTGATGACCTCGATCGCCTTGGGCATCGCAAGTACTTTCCACGCCGGTTCCGAAGCGTAAACTTCGACAGCGGGATACGCCCTCTTAAAATAAGGAATGATGCCCACGTGGTCGAAATGGGAATGGAGGATAAGGATCTTGTCGATTTTCCCGGCGTCGATGCCGAACTCCTTCATCTGCCGGAGAACATCCGGCAAGATGTAACTGAGTCCGCCGTTGATCAGTATCGAGCTCGCCTTGCCCTCGAGTACGTAAACCCCGGCCTCCTCGCGGCCGAGATACCAGAGGTTGTCCGTGACCTTTCCCGCCTTACGAAATCTCATGATCCTTACCCCCTTGCTATTCACTGAATATCGTTGAATATCGAGTGCGTCAGACTATAAGTCAAGATGATCGACGATGGCAAGGGAAAAGGTTGTATGGGCCGACCGCAGCCCCTTTTTTCAAGGCGGCTGGCGATCGAAAGGCGGCGTTCGTAGGGGAGGAAGCATCCGGTCGATGCGGCAACCCCAGGCATAGTTTTCTTCCACCAACCGCGCGCTCCAGCATTCACCACACCCTTTTCTCAGAAGATTCGCGAAGGCCCCGGCCACCCCGAATCGCACTACGCTGTTCGAACGGTCGCTGCGGTCCAGTTCTCCGCACGAGAACAGGACGCCCTCCGGATCCATAGTGCAAAACACCCTGCCTGCGGCACATGGGGGTTGGGTCCATTCCGGGAATCGGCGAAAATGGCGCAGGCTTGACCAGCTGTTCCCCACGCCTCGCTTCTTGCGATTCAGTGTCTCGATGTGCGCGAAGACAGCCCGAACCCTTGGCCCGTCGAGTTCCCACGCCGAACCGTCGCGTTTATTTCCCCGAAAAAGGCTGTTGAGAGCCGGCTGGAAGACGACGGGAACCCTTAAAGGCTTGGCAATGTCAAGCAGTTGTTCAAGCGAAGTCAAGTTATGGCGACCCACCGTGCAGGTGAACTCGACGGGAACTCCCGCCTCCCTCGCGGCATGGGTCCCGGCCAATGCCGCATCGAAAGAACCGTCGCTACGCATCGCGTCATGGACGTGTCGTGGACCATCAAGGCTAATCTTGAGTTTGGCCAGCTTGCGGACGGTATCGACCTTCCGCGGCACCAAAATCCCGTTGCTATGCATGGAGACCCAGACGCGGCGTTCGACGAGCCACTGCACGATCTCGTCCACGTGCCGATGGGTCAGCGCATCGGCGTGTGGCGGTCGCAGTACCTACAGGCAAGATTACAGAGCCAGGTGACTTCGAACGTGAGACTGAGGGGATACGACCGCATCCCGAGTCGGGCGATCGCCCCCCTTGCTATTACGGAAGGATGCACGATTTCAAAATTCATGTTTACGTTTATTGCTTCTAATCCACAGCATTAGTATTTCAGGAAATATGAAAAGAGTCCTCCGAAATGTAATGCGGGAAAGCGTTCTAACCACAACCACATGAAGGAAAACGTTTTGTGTATAGCACATTACCGGCAAAAAGCAAGCCGCCCGCATTCTCATCTATGAAGAACCATTAGTCTTTCATCATTTAGTCGGCTTATCAAGGGCAAAACTCAGCGTCGAAATACCGGAAACGACGAAACCAGAAGGACCGCCTCACGTCGAATCACAACGGCAAAGAATCCTTCGCCCTGGGTGTCTCTTTTACAAGCTCTTTGAGGTGCAGATGCATGATGCGGCGGATTTCGATGATGGCCTCAGGCGTTTCCTGTACGCTATGCCCGTACGGGATCACCAGTTCCGAGTCGGCACCCGGAAGATGAGCGCTTGCGTACGACACCACACCGTCGCTGGAGGCGGCCAACGGCAAGTCGGGAGTGTCGTTGGCGATGATCGAGTGGTAGCGAACCCGGGGCGAGATCGGCAGGTCGGCGGCCAACCGGATGAAAGGATCGCTGCTTCTTAGATTGTAAATACTGTTGAATGGCCGCCTCAATGATGCGGGCTCGGCGGAACCCGGCTCGACAATCAATTGCGCCGCATCCTTGAGGCGGCCCAGCACCGAAAGCGGCACAGTAACAATGCCGGCCACCCAACGCGCCACCGTTCTTTCCGCAAAGGGAGTGCCTTTATGCGGGGCGGCGATGAAGATCGCCCGACTGACCTGAGGCAGCGGCTGAAAAAACATATATGGACCCAGTTTTTCCCGCAGTCTCGCCAGGCGGTTCTCTTCAAGCGGGTATTTTTCGAGAAAAGCACCCCACAAACGGTCTTCAGAGGATGAGACCATCAACCGCGCCAGTATGCCGCCCATACTGTGTCCAACCAGCATGATGTTACAGGAAGCCTGCGCCGTTCCCTCCGGGTCAAAATGTTCGAGGGTTTGCGTGACGGCTTTGCGGATTGCATGGTTGTTGAACGCAATGGGAACGTTGGTAGGGTAATAAATTTGCCAGACTTGGAAGTGTCTACGCAGGGTTTCGTCGCCCAACACCTCGTTGGCCACGTTGATCCAGGCCTCTGGGCTGCCGGCCAAACCATGCAGCATGATGACAATATGCCGCTTCGGACTATACGGCTGCATCAGATAGACGCGCGGCGTCTCCAGCACCTCCCCCTTTCCGATCAACGTCATCAGGGATTGAGCTGCAAACCCGGACCGCGCCAGCCATAGGCCGTAACCGGAGGTGAAATTGGCCGCCAATGGGACTCGTTCCCCGGCGAGTTCGATGTCATCACGGTTGTAAGGGTCATAAACGGTGACGACCGCCTCACGGGTATTCAGCACCTCTTTGAGACCGGCCCCGGGGAAACGCATCACGGCCGTTATCGGCGGGAAGGGTGTTTCACTGAAGGGCACCTTCGCGCTTTTCACATCCACCACACGACTGGAGGTAACGGCCACCAGTTCGGCTCCCAGCCCGTCACGGCGGTAGTGGTTGCGCAGACCCGCAAAGGAGAGGGAGGAGGCCGGGATCAAATCTTCGGGAATTTTGCGGTTGTCGGGTAATCGCACGTCCTCGTTCCGGAACGTGATACGCCAGAGACCGGATTGCAGAGAAGTGCCGCGCTCGCCGTCTGTGCCCTTCGGCGGCTGCTCGCGATAATATTCAAACAAGGTGGTCAGCATCTGTTGCACGGCAAAGTTGTAATAGTCACGGACCTGCGTCTGGCGATCCTCAAGGGCGCGCATACTGGGCGTCCGTTCCGTCAGAAACAAGTAGGCGTAGGCATGCCGTGCGGTCTCCAAATAGGCATTGAGTATTGGTTCGACCTGCCCGCTGTCTCGGGGTAGCTGATCCAGTTTTATCGCTTCCTGCAGCCAGAGCTCGGCAAGCGCCGACAAGCGGTTCTCGTTGTTCAGCCCGATCGTTTCCATCAAGGCTTTCCGGCAAACAGCGCCCTCATCGTCGCATCTCTTTTTGTTGATGCCGACTACCTGCAGCGCAGTACCAGTATACACACTGAGTTTATTCCTCGTGAGTATGTCGCCGCGACGAAGGGCCATATAATCACTGCTGCTCATGGACGACACTTTAACACCCGCACAGCCGGCAAGCACAAAACTCACAAGCAGCACCAACAGGTGGATTCGTCCAAAGTATAGAATGCGCCTCATGACGAACAAAACCGATTTTCCTGATGTTAAGGGTCGAGATGTACCGACGCTTCCCGTCTGTTTCGCCGAAGATTCCTCAGGAGTGGGGATGACCGAGGACGCTTTTTAATGATACCTTTTCTGCAGGATTTCCAGAAAGTGCGGCTCGATGGCGTCTAATGCTCCTGTCATATGAGCCGTCTCCGGCAGTGACGTATAACCTTTCTCACCGAGGAAGCGGTAGAAAAGTTTCAGGGCCGGCGGCCAATACGTGTACTCGAATGGTTCGCAGAAGACCTTTCTGAAGAGAAAATCATCAAAAAACTCGATAAGGTATTCGGCAGGTACAAACCTAAGCAGGACTAAGTCGTCGTGCATATAGCGATAGATGAACGTAATGTAGAGGCCGATACAGTGGATGTATTCTTCCGGGTCATCTTCGAACCCCTTTGCGATCAGCCACTTCTTGAATAAGGACACACTCTCGTTTTCGACGGATATCGCCAGTTCCTCATAGGCGTCGTAGTCGGCTTCCCGCCGCATACAGTCGTCAAGTTCCTCGACCTTCCTGACGAAACGAATGTCCTCTTCGTCCGGCAAAATGCTGTCTTCCACCTTGAACCCAACCCGGCTGTAGTCGAAGGGCCGGATGAGATAACTGGCGTCTTTTCTCATGTACATAAACATGGACGGCGGCTTCGGCTGAACCTCCTCCGGAAAAAGATGAATGTGCCGTTCGACCATCTCTTCGATGAAACGATCCATTTCCTCGCCCTCTAAATTCAAGGCCGAGCGAGCGCTGGTCGTTACCCTCTTCATCCATTCGGCATATTCGTCCGGCTCGTTCTTCTGTTTGCTGATGGATAGATTCCACAAGCTTGATGCCAATTCCATCTTTCTATTCAGGTCGTCGATACCGGCCGCGTTATCTTCCATCAAAGGTTTTGCGTACTCCATCATGGCATTTGTAAAGGAGACGGTGATAAAACCTTTCGGCGCATCCATTTCTATGATCGGCGGCCTTTCGATGACAAATTGCGGCCTCGAGAGGCGGAGTTGCCGTTTCTTTCTTACCTTGTCCCTGGCTTTTGCCCGTCGCTTTATGATTTCATTTTTGTTTTTCTTCATATAGCCCCCTGCTCTTAATCTTGAGATACTCTCAGGCCCCAACGATTCAGTATACTGTGTAGCGAGATGCTCACACAAGCGAGCGCTTGTCAATCGTGGACACCGAATATTTTATGCGACAGTCTGTTATCATAGAGTCCCTGGTGTTTTTTCAGAACAGTGAACACCACGAAGAGAAGGGCGACAACCAGGCATAGGATGAAGCTTATTGTAAACCCCGCTCTCATGGAAAACCCTGATATTACGAACCCTGTTATAAGCGGTCCGGACGAATGCCCCACATCCATGACGGATGAAAGCGCCCCCATAGAAGCGCCGAGTTTCGTCTTGTCGGCTATATCGCCGGTGTATGCGCTGGTCGCAACGGTCGACAATGACATCCCAAGGCCAAAGATGAGTGAGACGACTACAACCGGTACTTCGTCAGTGAAGAAAGGCAAGGAGAGCATAGAAAGGCCGATTACTGTCAATCCGACTGCGATCTGGATGCGCTTGTCGATCCGGTCGGCAAGTCTCCCGAAGAACGGTTTGGTGATCGCAACGGAAAGGATTTGCAGAGAAAAGATAAATCCGATCATCCCGGCGCCGAAACCGTTATCGGAGAGGTAGACAGGAAGGTACGTTTCGAACGCGCCGAAGGCGAAATACGTCGCCATGTCCACGAGGGCCGTCGAGACCAGGCGCCCGTCCCCGAGGAAATACCTGATGCTGTCACGGAACTCCTCCCGTGTCGATTTCTTCCCCCGGTAATCCCCTCCCGTGTCCTTTATGGCGAAGCAGAAGAGGAATGCCGGGACGGAAGCGAGAAAAGCGGCCACGTAAACCGACTTGTAGGGGAACAGACCTCCCCTGTGCATGAAATAGGAGATCAACGCACCTCCGGCGATCGGAGCAAGGGTCCGACCGATGAGTGTAGCCGAGGAATAAATTCCGAGTTTCTCCCCCTTGGTTTCGTCATAGGCCTCGGCAATGGCAGCCGAAGCTACGGGCCCCAGTATCGCCGTGGCAAGGCCATGAAAGAACCTGACCGGAATAAGATACCAGGGATCGGAAACGAAGATATACAGAAGCGGTGCAGTCAGAAAAACGCCCCCTGAAATCAGGAGGATATTCCTCTTCCCGATCCTGTCGGAGAGCATCCCGACGGGAAAAGAAAACAGGATTCCGGCAAGGGGAGAGACCGCCGATATGATACCGATGACCTCCGGCGAACCACCCATCCCCTTGACGAAGAGCGGGAGAACCGGGTTCTTGGCCATCGTGGTGGTGAAGATGCCGAAGAAACCGATGAGGGAGAGGTAGAGTATCAGATTTTTCTTATAGCCTTTCTCAGGCATGTCAGCCTTTCAGATCGACTAGGATGATTTACCACAACCGATGCCAGCACAATGATGCCCTGTAAGCCGGCCCGGGTTTGCAAAAGGCTACTGAGTATGACTCCTCAACCTTCGTTCCAGCAACGTATACCGATTGCGCGTCCTATTGTTCTTGACGGCGATCGCGAGCGCCTTTTTCGTTCCCACAAGAACGACCAGCTTCTTCCCCCGAGTGACCGCCGTATAGAGCATGTTTCTCTGGAGGAGCACGTAGTGCTGGGTAAGGATGGGGACCACCACTGCCGGATACTCGGAACCCTGCGACTTATGAACGGAAACGGCATAGGCGTGGACAAGCTCATCCAGGTCTGTGTAATCATAATTAACCTCCCGTTCATCGAAAATCACTTTTGCTTCCTGCGCCTCCGTATCGATAGATCTGATCCGACCGATGTCGCCATTATAGACGTCTTTGTCATAGTTATTCACGATTTGCATGACCTTGTCGTTGACCCGGAAAAGACGGCCGCCCCTGATGACGCCCTCCACCCCGGGATTCAGGGCCTTTTGAAGCTCTGTGTTAAGATTGCCGGCGCCGACGACCCCTTTGTGCATGGGGGTGAGCACCTGGATGTCATCGATGGGATCGAAGCCAAATCGCTTCGGGATCCTTTCCTTGACCAGGGTGACGATCGTCTCCAGGGCCTTCTGAGGGTCTTCCTGACTGATAAAATAGAAGTCGTCGAGTCTGCCCGGGGAAGAATCGAAGCTCGGCATCACGCCCTCATTGATCTTATGCGCATTGACGATTATGGAGCTTTCCCTGGCCTGCCGGAATATCTCGTTCAACCGGACCACGGGGACGGTTCCGGAATCGATGATGTCCTTGAGCACATTGCCGGCACCGACCGAAGGGAGCTGATTCACATCTCCCACCAGGATAAACGTGGCCGTAACGGGAACTGCCTTCAGCAGATGGTGCATGAGAAGGGTGTCGATCATCGATGCCTCGTCAACGATCAAGAGCTCACAGTTCAGCGGGGATCCCTCGTTTTTCTGGAACCCTCCCTTCCGCATATTGTACTCCAGCATCCGATGGATCGTCTTCGCTTCGTGCCCGGTGGCCTCACTCATGCGTTTTGCCGCCCTTCCTGTAGGGGCGGCCAGCATGAATCTTGTTCTGATTGCCGAAAATATCCTCAGGATGGCGTTGATGATCGTGGTCTTGCCCGTCCCCGGCCCGCCGGTGACCACCATGACCTTGCTCGCCGCTGCACGGTGGACAGCCTCGATCTGCTTATCGGCAAGGGTGATGGAAAGTCTCTCCTGCACCCATTGGATGGCCTTTTCTGAATCTATCTTCCTGACAGCCTGAGGGGCGTTCATGAGCGCCCTAAGACGGAAGGCTATGCTCTTCTCCGCGGTGTGATACCCGGTCAGATAGACCGCCTTGTCGCTCTCCTGGATTTCAGTAGAATCCTGGATGACGTCTTCGACAACTACCTGTTTGTCGGCGGCAAGGGTGCCAAGGGCCTTGACGATGATCTCCCGGCCGATGTCCAGCATCTCTTCGCATTTTACGAGCAGTCGCTCATAGGGATAGAAAACGTGGCCTTCATCGGCGAGCTCATGGAGGACATAGAGGATCCCCGCTGCCGCCCGCAGTTCCGAATCCCGGGCGAAGCCCATCTTTTCCGCGATCTTATCCGCCGTTATAAACCCGATGCCGAAGACATCCGTGGCGAGACGGTAGGGATTCTCCCGGACGATCTTGATGGCTTCGTTGCCGTACTGCTTATAGATCTTCGCTGCATAGCCGGAACTGACACCGTGGGACTGAAGAAATATCATGACCTCGCGGATTTCCTTCTGCTCTTCCCATGCCCTTCTGATCATGCCGATGCGCTTTTGGCCTATACCCTCCACTTCGGCAAGCCTGTCAATCTCGCTCTCGATTATTTCCAGGGTCTTCTCTTTGAACATCTTGACGACCCGCTTGGCCATTACAGGGCCGATACCCTTGATCAACCCTGAGCCCAGGTATTTTTCGATGCCCTGGACATTGGCGGGAACGGCGGTCTGGCAAAAGACGATCTTGAACTGCTCTCCATACTTCGGATGGTTGCCCCACTCGCCTTTCATCTTTAAGATTTCTCCAGGAGTGGGATTGACGATGTTCCCGATGACCGTCACCAAATCCCGCCGGCCATAAACCCTGACCTTAGCCACGGTATACCCCGTTTCTTCGTTGGTAAACGTGATCCGTTCGATCTGTCCCTGGAGTTGTTCGAGTTGTTGGCTCATTTCGCGGATTGTTTCTTATCTGCGGTATCCGCTTCCTGTAAAGCCATCCATGTTTTCTTATGCAAAAAGCTACCCTCTACGTTTTCTTCCATCTCTTGGAACATCCGCCAGGGGACGGCAAAGGTAAATACATTCCTGTCGAGTTGGTTTTTAAGATTCTTCCTGGCAGAGATGTCCGTGAGGCCGACGACCGCCCGGGGGGACTCAGACAGGGCTTCCCGGTAAGGGAAAATCCCTATCTGCTGGCACCCGGCGGCAAAGG
>DIEZ01000006.1:25660-42206 GCA_002418885.1 Syntrophaceae bacterium UBA5761 | reverse complement strand
GAGGAACACCGGACAATGCCCCGACGATATCACCGCTGATCGGGGTTTTGATCAATCCCTCACAAAGCAGGAGAACTGCCGGAGGCGGTGGGGAGCAAAACGGATAGCGATTCCCAAGAAGGGGAGAAAGCCTCATCCGGACAGCAAGGAGCCCTGGTTCCGAAGAGCGCTCAAGCAGCGGATCAAAATCGAGCCGGTCATCGGTCACCTCAAATGCGATCACCGGATGAACCGCTGCCGATACCGAGGAAAAGCAGGAGATACGGTCAACGTAGTCTGGGCGACGCTCGCTTGGAACACGAAAAAGATCGTCCAACTGGCTATGGCAAAGGCAGAAAGGTTGAACAGCAGGAACCTTCCCGCGATTGCATGACCGGATATCCGGCTCGGGTACCCCGTGCACCTCCATCTTTCTTCAGTTGTCAAAGAACGATACTGCTACGAACTTTGAAAAATCCTGTTTTTCAGGATGAACTAATCAATGCACTGAAGTAATTCTTGCGGTCGAAGAGGTCTCATTCAACGGGGGAAAATTATATTCTCGTCTGAATGAGGCGCGGAAGTCAGGGAAACAGAAGACCGGGAAGAAAAACACGATAGTTTCTTCCAGGCAAACAGCTTACATTGACATCGTTTTCTTTCGGATTACAGCAGTCAGGTAATCGGCCTTCAGATCGTCAATCCTATAGTAATCGCCTTCAAGGGCTGAAGAAATTTCCCGGGCGAAGTCGGTCCGGATGATCTTTGTCTTGTCTTCCGTATCGACGACAACGTAGTCTGTGGCGGGCAGGCTCCTCAGCATCTCTGTCATTTTTTTTATTTCTTCACGAACCGGAACTCCGGACAGGCTGTGGTTAGCTCGCCCGTCTGTTATAACTACAACCAGGAATCTCGTTTCTTCAGACTTGATCCGCACACGCCTGATAAGATTGAAGGTCTCCAGAAGTCCGGCGGCCAAAGGCGTCTTGCCTCCGACCGGGATCTCTCTTAATCGCTTCGACGCGGTCTCTACGCTTGCCGTCGGGGGGAGAACTGTCTCCGCCCGGTCCTTCCGGAAAACTATCATGGCCACCATCTCACGCTTCTGGTAGCAGTCCATAAGGAGCGATTGAACGGCGCCCTTGGTTTCAATCATCCTTCTGCTAACCCCCATGGAGCCCGACCCGTCGACGACGAAGACGATTAGATGCCCCATTCGTTTCTCCCGCTGCTTATACCGGAGATCCTCGTCTCTAATGATAAGCATCCCCTTTCTCCCTCTCAATTTTTGAAAAGGAGCGGCCGCACGGATCGTGGCGTCTACGGCAATATCGTTGTTGTCCCGAAGGATGCTTTTGACGTGTCGGCCCCGTTTCCCACGCGAACCCGTCTTTGTCCGCCTGCCTGACATGGTGCGGTTCATCCGGTCCTTCCTGAAGGTCAGGCGCCTGATTTTGAAGTCTTCACCCACTCCGAAGACCTCCTCGGCCGCGGCGGATTCGCGCGGTACGCCGTACAACTCATCCCTCACAAGTCTGCTTGACTGTTCTTTGCTCTCTTGTTGCGTTTCGGAGCCGTTCCCCGCATCCCGGCTGTCTTTCCCGTTTTTGCCATCCGGCGGTGCCTCTCGGTTTGACAAATCCTGTCTCGCCTCCGGCTCCTGGAAGACTCTCCTGCGGTGGGCGAGCACGAGGGGAAGCACCGCGTCCACATGTGCCTCTGTCACCGTTTCAGTTCCCAGATATACGGCATAGGCGCGCGCTGCATAGAAGAGACGGATATCCGCTCTGTGTCCCGAAACGAGATTCTCCATGCACCGCCGGACAAGATAATCGAGGACATCGGCGGGGACAGCTACCCGGCCAAGGCGTTTTCGGGCGGATTCGATCTTTTCCCGGGAGTCTGCGAGGCCGTCATCCGAACCTGATAGACACGAACGAACAGGCTCCATCGCCTGCCTCATGACGGCGACTCTTTTCGGCGCCTCCTTCAGGGCCTCGACGGGGACACACATCCCGAAGCGGTCGACAAAATGAGAGGACAGCGCGCCCTCCTCCGGATTCATAGTTGCCATGAGGATGCAGTCTGTCTGCCCTTTCGATACCAGGGCAATGATTTCCGGAAGAAGAAGGTTGACGTCGTCGATGTAGAGCGTACCCCCGGCGGCGCGCTCGAGGAGACCGGGCCGGCGGAATTCCGTTCCGGTGATGAGCGTATTTTCCAGGTCAGCATCCCCCAGGACGGCGTCCTCTGTTGCGTTCAACGGCAGTTCGACGAAAGGTCGCCCTTCCCCGGTAAGTTCTGCAAAGGAACGGGCCAGCGTGGATTTGCCGGAACCTTTTTCGCCGACAAAGAGAACACCCCCGCAGCGGGGATCGATCGCATTCAGAATCAGCGCAAGCTTGGCGTCTTCCTGACCGACGATGCTCGAAAAAGTCATGCCGAAAACTCCGCCAGAAGCGACTGCAGTTTTTCTCGCCCTCTTCCGGTCTCTTCGAAGGGCAGCCGCTTCATCCTGTGATTAAGGGCCAGTCTCGCCGCATCGGCGATATCGGAATGTTCGATTTTCTCTTTGCCCCTGAAAGCCGCCAACGCCCTTGCCCCCTTCATCATCACAATGTCCGCCCGGTGGCCGTCGAGATTCAGGGCGGCCGTAACGCCGACGATCTTTTCCAGAACGTCGTCCGGGAGCGCTACAGTTTTGAGGCGCGTCTTCGCAGCGACGATCCGTTCGACCAATTCTGCCTGCTCTTTTCGCCGGGACTCCACGAAAGTACGCGGCTCCGCGTCGAAGGCGGCTTTTCTTTTTAGGATCTCGACCCTCGCCGACTTGTCCATGATCGACAGGACTTGAACGCAGAGGCCAAAACGGTCCAGGAGTTGCGGGCGCAAATCCCCTTCCTCGGGGTTCATCGTACCAACCAGGATGAACCCGGCGGGATGGGTAAAGGATACTCCTTCCCGTTCCACGGTGTTCACCCCCATAGCCGCCGAATCGAGGAGCAGATCCACGATGTGATCTTCCAGCAGGTTCACCTCATCGACGTAGAGGAAGTTCCGGTTGGCGTCGGCCAGGATGCCCGGTTCAAATCTTTTTTCGCCTTTCTGCAGGGCGTGCTCGATGTCGAGGGTGCCCACCAGCCGGTCCTCGGTGATCCCGAGGGGAAGCTCGACGACTCGCATCCTTCTCCGTTCCCGGTCCAGGCAACCCTCTGTCTGCAACCGCTCACGGCAGTCTGTGCACAGGACTCTTCCGTCCGGGTCACAGTTGAACGGACAGCCCTTTACCGCTTCCGTTTCTGGAAGCAACTCGGCCAGGGCGCGCACCGCCGTGCTCTTGGCCGTTCCCTTTTCCCCCATGATCAAAAGGCCGCCGACGGCGGGATCAATCACGTTCAGGATCAGCGCCGTCTTCATCTCATCCTGTCCGACAATGGCAGTAAACGGAAATATCATCCGAGAATCTCCTCCATCTTGCTTTTCCAGGCCGCAACCTCCTCCTTCGTGAAGATGTCGATGTTCCCGCCTTGGTGTTCTCCTTTCACGTCTCCCATCCGCTCCTCGATCCAACCCTCGATCTCGACGTAGAGGTTTTTTAAGGCGTCCCGGACATCCGGCGAGGGACTCCATATCCCGCGCTCCGCCGCCTCGATCAGGCGCCGTGCCATCTCCTCCAAGGCCCACGGGTTATTCTCCTCAAAGAATGCCCGGTTTTCGTCATTCATCATGAATGTTCGGGCAACATCGTCGAAAACGGCGTCGTCGACGGCTTTAGCGGTTGCCTGCCAGCCGTAGAGTCTGCCGACGCGCTTGTTGATCTCCCCTGCGCCCTTATAGCCGTGCTCCTTCATCCCCTCGATCCACTTCGGGTTCAGGATCTTGGACCGGGCGACCCGGCGCACCTCCTCGGTGAGCGTGCGTACGGCCACTTTCCCCGACTCTCTCGTGTCGCCGTAGTAGTTCCGGATACCGTGACCGGATATGACCCGGGCGGCATTGATCATCCCGCCGTGGGTCCCAAAATGGCAGCAGCACCCGGTGAGATCGTACTCGTCCGTCACGGTCTTGTTGAACGTCACATCGACCGTTTTGAGGCTCGTCTTCAGGCTGCCGTGCGCGGGTTCGCCGAAAGCGTCCTTGCCGTAGGCATAGCCGTTCCAGAAGAGAAAGACATCGGAGAGGTCCTCCTGCGTCTTCCAGGCCGAGGCATAGACGGCAAGCTGTGTTCCGGCCTGGTAGGTCCCGGGCATGCTCGCAAAAATCCGGTAGGTCGCTCTTCTCAGGGTATCCTTGTCCGTCTCCGCCTTGCCGTCCAGCTTTTCGAGCGTATGCTTCCGGACGAAATTCCGGTCGGGCGGTTCTTCCAGGAAGGCGACCGCCTGCACTGCCTCGTCGAGCATCGCGATCGCGCCGGGGAAGTTGTCCCGGGTGATTCCGGAAACGCGGACCGTGACATCGATCCTCGGCCGGCCGAGTTCTTCGAGGGGGATAATCTTGAAGTCTCCGGTCCGGCCGTTTTCGCGCCAGACCGGCCTCACGCCCATCAAGTACAGCATCTGGGCCATCCCTTCCCCGTCCGCCCACATGATATCGCTGCACTGCCAATGAAAGGCGATGTTCTCCGGGGGCCGCCCTTCGTCGTCCCTGTATTTTTCGATCGTCTTCTCGGCCAGGATCTTTCCCGTCTCCCAGGCGGCAGGGCTGGGGATGCGCCGAGGGTCGAGGGAATAGAAATTACGGCCGGTGGGAAGAACGTCGTATCGCCCTCGCGTGACCAGACCCGACGGACCCGGCTCGATGAATCCTCCGTTAAGTCCGTTCAGGAGGGCGTCCGCTTCGTCGGACGCCAGGGTGTTTTGTAGAATCCGTCCGATCCCGGCCTGCACCTCCCGCAAGGTCTCTGCGTCCCCGGCGGCTATCCGGAAATCTCTGCCGAGGCTCTGCATCAACGGAATTCCGTCAAGAACAAAATCATGGCAGGCCCGTTCCGAAATTTCTTCGGTCTTCTCGTCCAGCGCTTCGCCGGTCAGGGACAATCTCCGTCCTAAAATTCCGGCGACCACGCCGCGCAGCGAATCGGGCGCATTGTCGAAGCGGGCCACCGCATAGACGAAGGCGGCCAGTTTGTCCCCCTCAGGGAGGCGGCCGAAGACGTGCATTCCTTTCGGGACGAATGTGTTCTTCAGTAGCGAAAGTCGGTCATGGATTTCCCGCACCCGTTCGCCGAACCGTTCGTGGAGGGACTCATCACAACAGTCGAGTAATTTCAGTCCCTTCACCTTGTCTGTGATCATATGGGCGATGGTGTGCGCCCGGGCGGGCTCGCTCGCGTGATACCGGGCGTACCCTTCCAGGAGTCTTTCCAACTGCTCCAGGTCCCCGTACAGTTCGCCCTTTACCATGACGGTCTGCAGGTGATCGACCAAGACCGCGTGGCTCCTGCGCTTGGCCACCGTGCCCTCCGGGGGGTTATCCGAGTTGTAGATGTACAGGTGCGGCATCGTGTCGACCCCGATATCGGGAAAACACCCGGAGGACATCCCGGTCGATTTCCCCGGCAAGAACTCGAGGTTTCCGTGCGTCCCCACGTGTATCAGAACGTCCGCCCCGAATTCCCTGGAGATCCACTGATAGGTCGCGACGTACTGATGGGGTGGGGGAACGTCCGGGTCGTGGAGTATCTTGCAGACTTGACCATCGCACTTGGCGCCGGCACAGCCACGCTTCGGCTGGACACAGACGACGGCATTGCCGCAATCGATGCCGGTCACCACGATTTTCCCGTCATGGACCATGGCCGCCGGGACGCCGTCCTTTTCCTCCCCGGGAGGCTGTCCCCATGCCTCGCTCATGCGGAGACGCGTCTTTTCAGGAAGCGCGGCGAACCACGTCTCGTATTGATCCGGATGAATCAGGGCGAGGGCGCCTTTTTTCTCCACGATCTCCTCGACCGTTGTCCAGCGGAATTCGGAAACGGCCTTCCGCGCCATGATTTCGTTTATCAGAGCTTTTCCGCTTTCTGGAGAACGGACGCGGTAGCCTTCCTTTTCCATCCGCCTGAGCAGGTCGGCCACGCTCTCCAGTGTGTCCAGATGAGCCCCGGCCCCCACGGTCGCTTCCACGGACGCACAGGGATTGTTATGCAGGATAAAGGCGACCTTCTTTTCGCTGTTCGGTTTTTTCCGCAGCCGGATCCACCCCGCAATCCGTTCGGCCAGCCGTTCAACCCGGTCCCCGATCGGCTCATACGACTCCTCTTCCGGGCCGGTAACTCCTCTCGTGGCGCCGACGACCGCCGGCTCGATTACCCCTTCGAATTCCGGCATGGCGATGCTCCAAGCCGCCTGAGCGCCGAGCCCCTGCGGGTCGTCCAGCCATCCCTCGCTATCTTTGTAATACGAAATGACTGGGCCGAAGAGGGGAACATTTATGCGCTTGAGCAGGCCGGCTCCGGCTGTAGCTTGTTCAGCATCGTTGGAACCCCGCAGTGAACCGAGGAAAAAGGAGGTCAGCTTGACGATTCCTTCCACCAAGGAATTGCGGTCTCGATTCAGCAGGTATTTTTCGATTACCTCCACGCCTCCCAGGTTCCCGAGGGTTTCATCCTTCAATGGATAATGAAAGACTGGAATGACGCCGATATTCCGCATTTCGAATTCGGCGACCATCCGCTTCTCGATTTCCAGGTTTCGGGTCGCCCAGTTTGACCGTGAGTAGAGCAGCCCGACATAGGCTCTCGGAGGAGCGTGAAGCCGGCGTTTGTATTCCTCAAGATAGGCTTCCGTTGAAAGGAAGAGTTCTCCCATGCCGGGGTGATAGATCCCCTGCCAGGGGACTTCCTCCGGTTCTCCGTAAGTCGTCGTATCGCTGAAGAAGTGGTGAATGAGGCACCGGAGCATGTTCGCCATGTTGCCGCTCCCGTTGAACAAGACATAGCGATAGACCGCAGCCGCGATCTCCGGGTTCACGTTCGACAGGGGCCAAAAGGACGGATCGCTCCCGACCACCACGACGGGGATCCGCTTTCCGGCGCTCTTAACCTCTTCCTCGATATCATCCCAGAACGGATCGTTTGTCCGATAGAGGAGTACGAGGTCGGCCTCCCTCATGGCCGCCACGGCACTCGTGCAAATACCGGGGTCTATGTTGAGGAGCTTGGTCGAAAACGAGACCAGCTCGACCCCCAGGCGGTCCGCCGCCTCCTTCATGAGCGGCAGGTAACTCGCCCACATGACCGTAACGAACTTCACCTTTTTCTCTTTTTCCATCACTCGCTGTAACCTCGAATCAATTTTGAACCACAGACAAAACACAGTGCGGCGTAAACCGCCAGAATCCCTAAAGAGACCCAGGCCTCCGCGTCCATTCCGGCTTTCCTGATCAGGATGTTCGTGTGCGTTAGGGGAAGCACATAGACCACACCCTTGAATAGGGTCGGCATTTTATCTACCGGGAAGAACGTCCCGGCAAAAAAGGCCATCGGCATGATGAAAAAGTTGGAGTAGGTCGCGGTATCTTCATGCGATTTCGTCAGCATCCCGACGATCACGCCCATGTTGGCGAACAGAAAACAATTCAGAAGGAGTGCGACGCAGAAGAGAAAGGTGATCCGGAAATCGGGAGCAGACAAAATTCCGACAATGACGATAAGCGCCGAAGCGAAGAGGCCCTTTATCATCCCCGCCAGGACCTCACCGATCATTATTGACGACGGAGCGATCGGCGCCTGCACGTATACCTGGAATGTCTTGAAGTAGAGCCGGCTCAGGTTGAGCGTGCTCGACACCCACGTGTAGGAGTTGTTCATCGAACTCATCGCGACGAGCCCCGGAATCAGAAAGGCCAGGTAGCTCGTTCCGTCAATGCGGACGCTTCCGCCCAGCCCGAACCCGAAGGCGATCAGGTAGATGATGGGCACGACCATGGCGGAAAACAGATAGCCGAGCTTCAACAGCTTCCGTCTAAAGTGAAGCATTTCTTTCAAAAATACCGGATACCAGCCGAGCTCAATCATTCGATCCGCTCTCCCGTCAGTTTGATGAAAACGTCTTCGAGGTTCGTCTTCCGGACGGTCACGGAGCTGTTATGCTCTCCGGCGGCATCCGCGTTGGCCTCGCCGCGGCCCCGATGAATATGTTGAACGAGCTTCCCTTCCGCATCGATGAACTCGACAACACATTCTCCTACGCTCCGTTTCAGGTTTTCGGGCGAATCGAGCGCAACCAGCTTTCCCCGGCACAGGATTCCCACCCGGTCGCACAGGGCTTCCGCCTCTTCGATGTAATGTGTCGTGATGACGACTGTCCGTCCGTCGATCCGGGTCTTACGGATGCTGTCCCAGAGCTGTCTTCGGATTTGGGGGTCGAGACCGATTGACGGTTCGTCGAGAAACAGGACCGAGGGTTCTGCCAGGAGCGCCCGAGCCAGCAGAAGCCTGCGCTGCATCCCACCGGAAAACCCGGTCACGACGGAATCCCGCCTGTCCCAGAGATCGACCCGGCGCAGGTTTTCCTCGATCCTGCGCTCCGCGTCCCGAACCCGGTGCAGCATGGCATAGATTGTCAAGTTTTCACGGGCCGTGAGTTCCCTTTCGAGATTGTTCTCCTGGGGAACGACGCCGATCCGTTCCCTGATTTTTCCGGGCTCCCGGACGACGTCGAACCCGCCTACCAGGCATCTCCCCGCGTCGGGACGGCTGAGAGTAGTCATCATCTTGATCGCCGTTGTTTTCCCGGCCCCGTTTGGTCCCAGGAGGCCGAACACCTCGCTGTTCCCGACCGTAAGTGACAGGCCGTCTACCGCACGGACGGCACCCCGGCCGCCCTGATAGACCCGCGTCAGTCCCTCCAGTTCGATCACGGCTTTACCTCCGGGTAGATGATGCGGGTGCCGTTGTGGCGGATGACAGAGACATCGAGGGTGTACATACGTTTCATATTTTCCGCCGTCAGGACCGCTGCAGGTGGGCCCTGCGTCAGGATGCTTCCGTCCGCGATCATGACGAGGTGGTCCGAGAACTGCATGGCCAGGTTGGGGTCATGCAGGGTCATCAGCACGGTCAACCCTTTCTGGCGGACGATTCCCCTGACCTTCTCAAGGACCAGGATCTTGTTGCGGAAATCGAGATGCGAGGTCGGCTCGTCCAGAAGGAGAAGTGGAGCCTCCTGGGCTAGGGCTCGTGCGATCAGCACGAGTTGCCGTTCGCCGCCGCTGATCTTTGTGTAAGGACGGTTTCGCAACGTCGCAATCCCGACCCGGTCGAGGGCCGCATCGGCCGTATCCAGATCCCGAGTGGACGGCGCAGAAAAGAGAGGGATATGCGACGCCCGGCCCATCAGCACGATATCAAACACCGTATAGGGGAAGGGCGGGTCGTGTTCCTGCGGCACAACGGCAATCAGCCTCGCCTTCTCGGAAGGGGAAAGTCCCGTCAAATCATGATCGCCGAAGCGGACCCTCCCCTGACGGGGACGCCACAGCCCGGAGATACACTTGAAGAGGGTCGTCTTGCCCGACCCGTTCGGACCGAGGATGGACGTCATCCGCCCTTCGGGGGCGTCAAAGCTGACCCCCTTCAGGATATCACCCCCGTCATCTGAACGATTTGACCCGTGGTGGTGTCTGAAATAAACGTTGTCGACGGCCAGCATGTCTTTTTATCTCCCCCAACTTTCGCTGCCGCCCCGCTTCATCAGATAGACGAAAAACGGCGCTCCAATCACGGCGGTGATTATCCCCACAGGGATATCGAAATTCGAAACGCTTCTCGCCATTGTGTCGGCGAAGATCATGAAGGCGGCACCCCCTGCCATGCTGAGAGGCACCAGGCTGCGGTGGTCCGGCCCCGCCACCATCCGGACGAGATGCGGTACCATCAGTCCGACCCAACCGATGATCCCACTCACGGAAACGGCGACGCTCACCATCAAGGTCGATGCCGCGACGAAGATGACCCGCTCGCGCCTCACGTGAATCCCCAGGGTCTTCGCCTCTTCCTCCCCCATGCTCATGACGTTCAGCCGCCAGCGCATGATGAAGACGGGTAGGAGACCTGCGGTGATGCCGAGTGCAGCCACGCCGGCCAACCGCCAGTCGGCCATGGCGAAACTCCCCATGAGCCAGAAGACGATGCTCTGCAATTTGTGAGGATCGACCAGGAATTTCACGATCGACACCATGGCCGTAAAAAAGGCTGAGATGACGACGCCGGAGAGGATCAGCGGCAGGCGCGAGACTTCCCCCTGCGTACGGGCAACGGTGGAGGTCAGGACGACCGAGAGCATGCCGAAGGCAAAGGCCATGAACTGCACGGGGAGGGAGGGCGCGAATCCGACGGACAGCGCACAGCCGAAGGCAGCGCCGGCTGAGACGCCGAGGATGAAGGGATCGACCAAGGGGTTTCTGAAAATCCCCTGGAGTGTGACGCCCGACCCGGCGAGCGCAATCCCGACCAGCCCGGCCAGTGCGAGGCGAGGCAGGCGGATGTCGAAGAGAATCGCCTTTTCCGGTACGTCAGGCGCGGAAGGATTGAACAGGGCCTCGTAGAAAAAGCGCAGGATATCGAGAGGCGCGATCCCGTACGCCCCGATGAACAGGGCCGCCCAGCCCACGAGAAAAGGGGAGACCAAGATCAGAACGGAAGTGACCCTTTTTGGCTTTATTTCATCCATCAATCCGATTCACGCTCCTGTATGAAATGCCGTATACGGCGCGGTAAAAATCGTCGGCGACCTTCTCGAAGTCCACGTCCCGGAATTGCTCGGGATAGGTCTTCATCGCCATCCAGAGGGCCACGACGGCCAGCATCGGCGACCACGTTCCCCATTTCGGGGCCTTGTATACCCGGCCGTTGCGGACGGCATCGACGTGCCGCCACTGTTGGCTCCCGAGCAGGTCTGCGGAGCCGTACCTCGCACTTCCCCAGATGAAAACCACATCCGGGTTCCAGGCCACGACCCGCTCCATCGAGACATCGGCACTCCGCTCCTGCTGCGATGCCGCCGGATTGACGGCGTTCATCAGACGGATCAGGTCGTTGTTGATCCCGGTCCCGCCGGCCACGGTCGTCTGCTTGCCTCCCAGCCAGACGACCTTTTTTCGCTTCACCGGTGGTACGGCCCGGCACCTCTCGTTAACCATGCCGAACATCTTTTTCATCCGGGCGATGCACGCCTCCACCTTCTTCTCTTTCCCAAAAAGCCGTCCCTGGAGCCGCATCGTCTCGTAAAGCTCGGAAATGCTTTCAGGATAAAGAGCGACCACCTTAAGGCCCTTCTCCTCCATGAAGCGGACCGATTCCGGCTTGAAGGCCCACGTAATGACGAGGTCCGGACGGAGGCGCAGAAGCGACTCGATATTTACGTCGAAGCCGTTCCCCGCCGAGGGGATGGTCCCGGCGATATCCGGCTTGACGGCCAGGACCAGGTCGTTTTCATATGCGTAGCGGCTGATCCCGGCAATCCTGTCCCAGACCCCGAGGGCGGCGGTGAGCTCATACGTCTCGAAGAGGACCGCCCGCCGCACCGGCAACCGGATGCTCACGTCCCTTCCGAGCTTGTCCCGGAAGGTCAGGGTCTCGGCATATACATCAGGGATGCAGAATACAACAATCAAGATGACGCCCAGGAGCAACGTCATCTCCTTTTTCACTCGGCACATCAGAACCTCATCTCCAATTCGCCCAGCACCAGTCTTCCCTGTGCCCGGTACGATTCGTAATGTGACTCGTCGGCGATGTTGAGGACGGAAACGGCCGCCGTGGTAAACTTACAGACCTTATAGGCGACCTTGGCGTCCGCAGTGAAGAATGAATCGTACGACCCAGGCACGTTGCCAACCGTGTCGAGGTTCTCGTCGTCGGTGTAACGTTTGCTGACGTACCGTCCGACCACGGAGGCCGAAAACCTCCCAAGTTCCAGATTTGCGCCCACGTTGAACATCTTGTCCGGCAAATAGGTTAATCTCTTGTCGACCGTCGTCGGTTTGGCGGTGTTTTCCTTGATCCGGGCATCCGTGTAAGTGAAGTTGGCGAAGAGCTTCAGCGACTTGGCAAATCGCTGCTCGGCCTCCAGGGTGAACCCCTTGCTTTCCGCCTTCCCGGCATTGATATAGTCCTGCACGGTCGAGGAAATCGTCTTTCGGTAGATCAGGTCCTTCAGATAGTTCTCAAAATACGTCACTCCCACGGTAGCTCCTTTCCAGAGCCCTTGCGAGATGCCGACGTCCCAGGAAGTCACCGTCTCCGGCTTCAAATCGGGATTTCCTCGGTAGGTAATGTTCGTGGTCGAGATCCAGGTTCGGTAGAGTTCGTAAAGCGTCGGCGCTCGGAAGGCCCGCCCGACCGATGTCCGGAGCGTCGTCTGCTCAAAGGGCCGGTAGACCAGCGCCGCCTTGGGGCTGAAGGCCGAGTCGGTCCTGGCATCATACGTGTTCGCAAAGGCGCCGCTCCCGAACTGATTGGCGTAGCCGTCGTAGGTCCTCCACCAGTCCTGCCGAAACCCGATATAGGCCGTAAGTGTCCGATGCAGCAGTATCTCGTCCTGGACAAATACGGCATAGGTCGTGTCCTTGCCCCCGGAGTTATAGGTAAGCCCGGTTTTGGAGTCCTCGTCCTTGTAATAGGCCAGACTGTTTTCCTCCGAGTTGGATCGTCCGGCCGAGTAGGTCCCCCCCACCGTCACGATCTGGTTCCCGAACAAGGGAAACGTCGTCTGGAGATCGGCATAGAATGTCTGGTTGGGGGTGCTGGACACCTTGCCGTTCAACCCGGACAGCGTAGCATAGGGCGAAGTCGTGTTGGGCGTGGTGTACCAGTTTTCTCCCTGGTCGTTGAGCGCCAGCGTCAGCTTATTCTTCATGATTCCGATCTCGTTTTCATATTTGACGCTGTAAATCGTCGTCTCCGTCAGGCCGGATCCTTGGGTGAAGGCGCTTTCCCTCACAACGGAAGATCCGGAGCCGTAAGAATAGACGGGATTCCCCGCCGCGTCTCGCAGGTACGTATGGGGCTCGTCATAATTATAGCGGTAGCGGGTCCGGAGCACCGAGGCGCCGATCCTGGAGTTCCCGGTAAGGTCGTACTGCACCTTGAAATCGAGGCTGTCGTCCCACCAGGTGTTGTCTCCGGCGTCGCCGATCAAGTAGCGGGTCGCCCCCCGGTTAGTGCTCGTGTAGCTCCAGTCGGACGTTCCCGCCGGGGGTTGCCTCGAGGCAACGACCAGATCCTTGGCGTATCCGCCGGTCGCCTTATACCCATAGCTGAGCAGGACTCTCAACCTGTCCGTCGGCCTGTCTCCGTAAGAGAGGTAGTACGTCTGGAGGTCGTCGAGGCTTTCGCCCCGGTTCCAGCTCGTTCCGTAACCGCCCCGCAGTATGAATTCCCGCGTCTCCGGCATCTTCGTCAGGATGTTGACGACCCCGCCCATGGCATAGCCGCCGTAAAGGCTGGAGAAAGGCCCCTGGACGACCTCGACCCGCTCGATATCCCCCGGCGCCATCCCAGTGAGGCTCACGCCGCCGGTGTAGGCGTTGTTGAGGGGAACACCGTCCTTGAGGATCAGGGTCCGGTTCTGTCCCGGGATGCCCCCAAGCGTCACCGACGAGAGTGTGTCCATCAGATTCGCCCGCCTGTTGAAAAGTCCCGGCACGGTATTCAGGGCGCCGTCCACGGTCAGGGCCGGGCTTTTCTCGATGTCCTTTTGTGTAACCACGTTTACTTTTCCGGGCGCCTCCGCCGCCTCCTTTTCCGTCCTGGTCGCGGTAACCACGATTTCCTGAAGTTTTGCCGTATCCTTCTCTTCCTTTTCGACTCTTGCGGCCTTCTCATCGGCAAAAGCAGACGAAGAAACCAACAACAGCATGAGCATGAACAAATACCTTGCGAACATCTCCAACCTCCTTGGCTTTACATTCCACCCCCTTTCTGGTATTAATACTTTAAAAGGGTGATGGTCTTGGAATCGTTGCCCTTTCAGGGCAGGGGACCTCCGGCCAAGGTGTTCCCCCGCCCGCCTTATTCAAGATGACAGACTATGAATTAACCTCCTTTCTCGGTTTGTATCGCGACTCTTTTCAAACCCCGACTATTCAAAACATCCAAAACATCGACAAAAACCTGGAGTCTGATCTCCCGGTCCGCCCTGACAAGGACCGGGGCGTCCTTGTTGAGTTCGCCGATTATTTTTCCTAATTCCTTCAAATCGATTCGATTCGAATTGAAGTAGACTGTGCCGTTCCGGTCGATCGTGATCACGGACCTCTTGATGATTTCGTCCTGCCCGTGCGGCGACTTCGGAAGCGAGACGGAGATCATTCCCGTCGCGATGAAGGTCGAGGTCGTCAGGACGATCGTCAGGAGCACCAGCATGACATCGACGAGGGGGATGACATTAAAGTAATCAAATTCCTTTTCTTCCATTCGCAATATCCCAAAGGAGTAGAATAACTTTCACTTTCCTCAAGAGGAGGTTGTACAGAACGATCGACGGGATTGCCACGATGAGACCAGCCGCCGTCGCCTTCAGCGCAAGCGCCAGGCCGATCATGATCTTGCCCGTATCGAGGAAGCCATCCATACCCATCGTGTAAAAGGTCAGCATGATGCCGAGCACGGTGCCGAGAAGGCCGATATAGGGGGCATTGCTTCCGATGGTCGCAATCAGGTGGAGTTTTTTTGTCAGTTCCAGCTCCAGTTCCTTTTTATCCCGAAAATCGACCGGCTGGATCTTTCGGTAGGTCAGATACCGTTCCACGGCAACGGCCACCGCCAAGATGCTCATGGAAGCGAGGAGACCCAATATGCCGTAATTGATGATGTCGTCGAATCGGTGCACTGCTTTTCCCGCTATCTTTCATCCAAGCGAAAACGAACAGGGAGAATGGCAGCGGATGCCACTGCCTCCCCGTTTATGATCGCCGGCGCGTAAGTCGATTGTTTTGCGGCCGTAACGGCGGCTTCCAGGAAGCCGTACCCGGCGCCCTCCAACACTTCAATACTCCGTAATTTACCGTGGCGGTCGATCAGCAGTTTGAGAATGACCCGCCCTTCTCTTCCCAGCCGCCTCGCCAGAAAAGGATAGACCGGCATAACCCGATCGATAAAGGCGGGAGCCCCCGTCGCACCGAAATTCGTCTCCACTATGGACCGGTCACCGATTTTTCCGCCTTTGCCTTCAGTCACATTTTGGCCTTGAACAGCCCTTCCCGTGGTCTCCGTTCCGGAATGGGAGAAAGAGGGTGAAGTGCGGTTTTCCTGAACAAGGAGGGCACTGGATTCAGACGGTACCGCCGGGTTGACGGCTACAGACGAAACAGGCCTATTCTGTGACAGTTCCTTCACAGGAGCCGACCCAAGGGGAAGCTTTGTCGGTCTCTGCTGGTCCGTCGTGGTTTTTCCCCTCGTATGGGATGTTGATCCGCCCGGGTCGGATTTTTTCTGAAAATCAGGTTTCGATGCTGCCGGTTCGACTTCCTCATAGAGTCCAGTTGCGGAGATCGAACTCCAATTACCGAGACTGATCTGTATTGTTTTTGAAAACGTGACCGGCTTTGCGCTCGGAATCAAGAGCAGCAGAGCCAGAAGAGACGCGTGGATAGCAAGGGATGTAACAATCCCAACCTTTTGTGCATCTGTATACGGAAAAGGTCCCTTGAAAAAAGCCACTTGTAAACTTTCTATGCAGCCGGCCGGTGCATTCATCGGCCTGCGTATCTGCATACTATTTTAGAACACGTGCTACTAATAGGGCAAAAAATAATACGGGCTTGTTTCTCGATGATATCCCGCCCGTACTCACCATGTTCGGTCCGCCACGGCGGGCCGTCTTAACTGCCTAAACGAATCTACCGACTCCTTCATTTCCTTAGGTATGTCCTTCACGACAGCGATCTCCAGACATGTGTTCTTATCCGCATGAACGCGCTGGGCCAAGACGGTGACGACCTATGATCGTGTTGAATACATGAGATCCCGGAAGGCCTCGGTGCGATCGGTGCATTCCTCCGCCCGGATCGGTTTGTCATACTCACGCAAAAGTGCCTTTCCCACTAACCACCCAAATAGAAAGAGACCCAACCACCTGTTACTATCCGTAATACTTTTTTGATTTTAGTAACACAGCGAAATAATCTTTGCAACTATTTTAATGTTTCCTTTGTAAGAGCCGCCCCCATCCGGGGAGAAATTCAGGATAGAACGCATGCCAAAGCCTCCGGCGCTTTTGTGATTGCGAGTCGGAAGAAAGGTGCGGGTCGCTCCACGGGGATGGGACACCGCACCTGTATGAACGACTGCATACGAAACAAAATGAGGAAAACGGAATCTACAGAGAAACAGGGACGCCCATCTCGTGCAGGTACTCTTTGATCTGCCGGATGCTGAGGATACGGTAATGCAAGACCGATGCGGCAAGCAGGATGCTCGCACCCCCTTCCTTCACGGCACGGTAAAAATCGTCCAGTTTCCCCGCGCCGCCCGAGGCGACCACGGGGACCCCGACAGCGCCGGTGATCGCCCGGAGGAATTCAAGGTCGTAGCCTGCCTGCGTCCCGTCGCCGTCCATGCTTGTCG
>DIEZ01000006.1:0-25648 GCA_002418885.1 Syntrophaceae bacterium UBA5761 | reverse complement strand
ATCCTTGCCGGTCGGAATGGTGCCTCCCGAAACGACGAGTTCGAACCCCGACGGCATGGTCTTATTGCGCCGGGCGTCGACGGCCACGGTTATTCGCTCGCTGCCGAAGCGGGCAACGGCCTCGCTCACCAGCTCCGGGCGCCTGACGGCCGCGCTGTTCATGGAGACCTTGCTGACCCCCGCCGCCANNGAGCAGTTCGATGTCCTCCAAGGATGAGATGCCCCCACCCACGGTGAGCGGTATCGTGGCGACGGAGGCGACGCCCTTCACCCATTCGAGCCGAGTCTTGCGGTTCTCGAGGGTCGCCGCGATGTCGAGCATCGCGAGTTCATCGGCCCCCTCGCGCTGGTAGAATGCGGCGTTCTCCACCGGGTCGCCGGCGTCTTTCAAGTCGACGAAATGAATCCCCTTCACCACCCGGCCGTTCTTCATATCCAGGCACGGCATGATCTTTACGACGTCCATGGCATCCTCCCCCTTCAAGTCTCTGTGTTCCAAGCGGGAGACCATAATAAAAAATCGAGAGGGGTGTCAAGGAAAAGCGACCACCGGAACCAGGCCTCGATGGCCCAAAGGTTGGACGCAAATATAAACTACTTGGAATCATTCGTAAAAACCACAAACCGTCATGCCGGGCTCGACCAAGACTGTTCACATTCGATACGGAGGCATGTAACAGATTGGGTCTGCTCGATTCCCGTCCCGATTTTTATCGGGGTAACACTTCGGCAAGCAAGAAGCGCTCATAGGCTTATCGCTCTCGCCTTTTCCCATAAGCCGCAATGATTCCTGCAGTCGACAGGAGAATAGGCCTTGCCATCATCGCTCTTTCTGCGGTAAAAAAAGAGGGCCCGTGAAGAGCGTTCCTTGGCGAATGGTGCCATTTCACAGTTATATCGGGGTGTTATCTTTATGACGGAATTCATGGATTATATCAGCACCTGGTCCGTGCTCAAATGGGTGGTACTGGTTCTCGCCGCCGGCTTTATCGGCCATTTCGGCCGGATGACGGCCGAAGCCATCATCGCCAGGATGCGTAAACGCCGCGAGCGGGAAAGTCATCAGGAAGAAGACACGGTGATGACAAGTCAATCTGACGATGGGTCGGTCGAGTTTATTCCCGATGAAGGCGCCGCTACCAAGCCTTCCTCTGCCGGATTAAACCGCCTCGCGGCTGCCGATCCACAGCCCCCGGACAAAAAAACGCTGAAAGCTATCGCCAAGGCCCGGAAAAAAGAAGCAAAAAGCAGATTGAAACAGAACAAATAACCCGGCCTCCCGACCGTCACGCCAGGCCATATTGACCTCGTCCATTCCATACGCGCTTGAAGTCTACGTCGAGTCCTCTCTCTACCGTCTCGTCAGTACCGCAAGTCTACCCACAGAAATTCCGGACGAACCATATTGTATGCATCCACACAAATGTGCGATGCGGCTAAAATATAAGGGCCGACTGATGATTCACCCGTGACCATCATCCAATCATCTTTGCCCGGTATTATTCTACCCAGGTCACGAAATCTTCGACATCTGCCCGGGTTCTTTTGAACCGGTTTATAGGTGCGTCCAGGTCGGGGTAACCGACGGCGACACCCATCACTACGGTCTTCGACTCGGGAATCTTCGCTACATTCCTGAGGACGTCAGGATAGCCTACGGCGCAGGCCATGATGCAAGTCCCGAGGCCCCTGTCGTGCGCGAGTAGACATATCGTCTGCAGGATGAGCCCGATGTCGAGGAGTCGGTAGTTGCTCGTAACGCCCTTATCCTGGACGACCACGATCAGACAGGGGGCATCGAATAAGTAAAACATGTCGGCGTTGTAGCGAGTGCGGCCTTCCTTGTCGTCGCGTTCGATGTTTAGAGCGGTGAGGACGCTCTTTCCGATACCCATATACCTCGCCTTCATCTGATCCGGCCACTCCTGAGGCATACTGATGTCCGGGGCCGGGGCAACTCCGTCCATCACCCTTTGCCTGTTTGTTTTCTTGATGGTCTCCAACGATTGGCCGGTGATGACGCAGAACTCCCACGGCTGGGTATTACCCCATGACGGCGCCCACCTCGCCCCTTCGAGTATTTCGCGGATGACCTGTTCGGGAACCTGCTCTTTTTTGAATTGCCTGACGCTTCTTCTTTCTCTGACTGCTTTTTCGAGCTCCATGTCAAATCTCCTCCATCGATAAGAATGATTCACACAAAGGTGAAAACATCCTTGTCTACCTGTCGATACCGCCTTATGACACCTTCATGCTCCAGCTCCAGGAGATGTACGTATGTCTCATTGAGAGCGAGAAGTCTGTCGAATTCGGGAAGGTCATTCCCGAAAACTACCAGGGAAACCTCCGCGGCCGTCTTCGGGCGGCCCTCGAGTGCGCGGAGTGTCAGGGCCTCTCTCTCCCGGTGGTGCGCCTTGATTTCTTCCGCCCGCCCGTGTAGATCCTGAAAGGGAAGGCCGTGGGCGGGGTATGCCGTGTCGACAGGGAAGCGGCTCATCTTTTCCAGCGATTCGATGAAACTCTTCAAAGGCCGGAACGCCGGTGAAAGAAGGTCGATGCTTAAGTTGGGCGTGATGTGGGGCAGAATGCTGTCGCCCGCGACCAGGATGCCGCCCTCGGGAATGAAAAACGAACAATGCCCACTCGTGTGCCCCGGCGTCGCAACGACCCTGACCGTTTTATCCCCGACAGTTACTTCCAGGCCGTCTTTTAGGTAGGCATCGGCCTGAAAAGGCCAGGTAATATCCTTGAAGGACCTAAAAATCCCGGCTACTATCTCTGCCGTTCCGTTGTCCAGACCCTGCTCGAGGCAGAAAGTCCGAAGCAGCCCCAGGTGTGTCCCTTCCTGCTCGAGGGAACGAATGCCCCCGAAGTCTGTCTCCGACATCAAAACAGAGGCCCCGGACTTCTCTTTGATCAGGCCGGCGATCCCGCAGTGGTCGGCGTGAAAGTGGGTGACGAACACACGTCGCACCCGGGTAACCGAAAAACCTATTTTACGTAAAAACTCTTCGAGGATGTCGAACGTCCCCGGGAAATTTCCCCCCGTATCGAACAGGCTGAGACCGTCGCCGTCAATAAGGGCATAGACGTTCACATGTGCGAGGCGAAAAGGCATCGGCAGGGTTATCATGAAGAGGTCGTCGGCAACCTCCTTGACGCCCGGTAAAAGATGGTCTTCCATTCAGGGATTCCACAGGTAGAGAAATCTTACTTCCGGGAGGAGCGAGAGACTATCTCCGTTGACGTTCAGTAGATTGACCACCGGAGGCAATCGGTCGGCGTCCGAATAAATAGTCCCCCTGTACGTGTCCGGCCGATGGTACACAATCAGCCTGGCATCTTGGATGTTCAACGACCGCTTGATCCCGGAAAGGGCATCGTCCAAGTATCCGATGCGGTCCACGAGCTTCGCTTCCCGGGCCTGTCCGGCCGTGTAAATCCGGCCGTCGGCGAGTTTCACGATTTCCGCCCGGGTCAACATATTCTTCCTTCCCATCGCGACGACATCGATGAAGCGGCCGTGGAGCTGGTCGATGATCCGTTGCATGATCTCAGTCTCCTGCGGCGTGCTGGGACGGAAGGGGGACCATAAATCTTTCTTCTCGCCCGACTTCACCGTTTCCGTACTGACGCCGATCTTGCCGAGGAGATCGTGAACGTCGAACCTCATCGCTATCACTCCGATGCTGCCCGTGACCGAGGTGGGGAGGGCCACGATTTCATCGGCCGAGGAAGCGACATAATAGGCTCCCGACGTCCCCAGGCCGTTGATGCAGGCGACAACCCGAGCGCCCGTCCGCTTCTTGAACTCTGTGATCTCGTGGTGGATGGCGTCCGATGCCGTCACCGTTCCCCCGGGGGAATTGATCCTGACGATCAACCCGCCTACGCTTCTGTCCTTCTCGGCTTTTTGGAGCTCCTCTTTCAACCGTAAGAGCAGAGGAACCTCTTCTCTGAAGATCGACCCGCTGTCCCTTGCCGTTTCGGACAGGAACCCCGATACATCGACCAGCAGGATCTTGGTCTTTCCCTCGCCTTCAAGGACTTTTTCCTGCAATGGTTGCGGTGTGACGTAGAGGGGGATGTTGACGAAAGCGCACCCCGAGACAAAAAAAACCACCAGCACTACAAGCAGTAGCCGCTTGTTCATGGTAGAACTCCCAAGACGTTCATTCCTTTGTTTTAACTTTTACGAGGATACTACGGCAGCATTCGGCGTTCTTGATCTCGAAACGGTCAGGCCTTTCGATAATCTGGTACTGTCCGTTCGCCTCGACCTCCAGGCTGTCTTTCGTCATACCACTCGCCTTGGGAATGAACACCATGCGCCCGATGGGAATCGCAGCTTCTTTGAGCAAAGCCATGACAAACCTCCTTATGATGAGTCACAAACCGCGGGGGAAAAGTTTTTCACCCTTCACCACGCATCCGTTACTTCAAACGAGGATGAGCCCCGTCCAGGTGACCCGGTCGGTCACCGGAAATCCCGATGGCCATCCTACCGATTCCAGCGTGGCGACAACATCTATCCCCATCGCTTCCATGGAAGGACGGGCCTTGAAAGGAAATCGACAGGCCTCGCCGGCACCCCCAGAATCGGCCGCCACGCATACATCACAAAGCCGGCAACACCCGCCGATCAAACCGGCGGCAAAACGGAATCCCGCCTCGAAAGCTTCCTTCTCTCCCAGATTTATCAGTTCATGCAGTGTCTTCGCATGCCGAAAGGCCTCGCCGGGGCCCACGAATTCCGCAGAAACCTGGACCAAGATGGCACCCGAAAACCTGCTCAGGGCCTGCCTGAATTCATCCAAGGACGGCAGTCGCGGGGGACACATGAGATTGCGGTCGAAACTGTCGCAGAGAGGTATCCGGCACTTGAGACGCACCCGTTCGTCCACAACGATGTCCTCTATGTCGATTATCTTTCCCCGCGTCGCGCCTTTCTCTATCAGCAGCAGGATGATCTCTTCCAGCGTCTTTTCCGACACCGGTTCTTTCTTCTTCTTTCGCTCTGCCGGCACTGTCTCTTCTATTTTTTTCGTTCCTGCCGTTCCGGTGTTCGACTTTGAATCAAACCTCCACCTCATACGTAGACGCCGTGAGTTTCCGCACGTCCGTCTCCGTCACCACGAAATCATCTTCCACACCTACGGCCCCCAGGCCGGGAAAAACAAACTTCGGTTCGACCGTAAAAACCATCCCCGGAAGCAGCGGCTCCGTGTTTCTCCTTGTCAGGATGGGCAGTTCATCCAACTCAAGGCCGATGCCGTGTCCGCAAAAGACCGGCTTCTGTTTCCCGTAACCCATGAAGTGCTCCGCCAGGCCGTAGAAATCTGCTATCTGCTCCGCCTTGAGGAAAAGTTTTTCGGCGGCTACACCGGGCCCGGCCATGTCTCCGAGGGATTGGAGGATCTCCAGCGCCACGCGGTAGGCCTCCATCAACCTTCCAGGAAGAGGACCGACGGAAAGAGTTCGCGTTTCGTCGCTGTTATACCCCTCCACAACGCCCACGAGGTCGAATATCACCGGCTCGTTAGGCCCTATGGTACGGAGGCCGGCGCCGGAGGGAAAGGCGACGCCGACGCCCCTTCCGCCCGTAGTCGTATCGATGAAAGAAGGTTCCGCGGAATCCGGGCCGGAGACAAGGTATCCCCAGTAGATTTCCTGATTGAAGGACCTCATCCGGACGTAACCCTGGTGTCCCCGCTCTCTCGCAGCCGCCTCCACCTTGCCCGCCAGTTCCACCTCCGTCATTCCTGCTTTTAGGGAACTCCTCGCCACGCCGGCCATGAAGTCTACCAGTGCGGCCGCCTCCTCCATCATCTCGACCTCGTATGGACTCTTTATGCTCCTTATCGCCTGGACTGCAGGAGAGATGTCCACGACCTCCCCGGGATTGAAAAGCTTCTGAAACCGCCGGTACTGATTGACCGGGAGGACATCTAACTCCATCCCTAGTTTTCCCGAACTTTCATGCCCATGATCACGCAAAACAATGGGTAGCTGGCGGATATCATTTATGAACACCATATCGTCGATGAACGACTCATCCCTTACCCGTTCGAAGTTCTTTCGTACCAGGAGCAGCGGTTTCCCCGAGGAGGGAATAAAAAGAAATGACTGATGGACCGTCCCCGCAAAGTATAGGAGGTCGGCATTCTGCACGATGAGGACGCAATCGATGCCGTCGGAGGCCATCCGGCCCTGCAGGTTCTTTACGCGGTTGTCGAGTTCTTCTTTCGGTGTCCTGCGCATCGGACCGTTTTTCTTTCTTGCATCGGGAAAAAGACCGCCCCTTCGTTCCGCCGCAGGCGGGTATCCGGGCTATGACGAGGGTCCTTCGCTGCGGACGACGCATCCGACCAGCTTTTCCGAGGGGACGTTTCTCCGATAGAAATGCGGGCCTTACGACCGATTTCTCAAAATTCGATCCCCGCCCGCTCCTTAACCCCTTTCGCGTAATGATGCTTGATTTCGCGGACTTCGCTGACCATGTCCGCCGCCTCGATTATCTCCGGGGGCGCGTACCTCCCCGTCAGGATGAGGTCCACTTCTCGTGGTTTGTTCCGGATGATTTCCAGGACCTCGTCGAGGGGAACCAGCTTGAACTCGAGTGCCACGTTGATTTCGTCGAGGATCACCATGTCGTATTCGCCTGAAGACAGGATTTTTTTCGCCAGATTCAATCCCTGCCCCGCAAGCTCGATGTCCACGGGTGCGGGGTTGTCTTTCATCACAAAGCTGTCGAGTCCGCACTGGCGCATGGTGAGGTCGGGGAGAAACTTCTCGGCGCAGAGGACCTCTCCGTATTTTCTCCCCTTCATAAACTGAACGACAAAGACCTTGCGGCCGTGTCCCAGGGCGCGGAGCGCCTGTCCCATAGCGGCGGTCGTCTTACCTTTCCCGTCGCCTGTATAGACCATTACCAAGCCGCTGCTGAATTTCGACAACGTGTCTTGGATGATATCTTCAGTCACTGCGGCTACCCCACCCTTTTATAAAAACCCGGGGGCTACAACATAAGCTGCAGTCATCCCGGGTTTTTTCTGTTACTATTGGAACATCTGAACGCTCAGACGCACCCCGTAAGATGCTTCTTCGCGACTTCTTCTGCGAGCGTATAGGGGTCAACCTCTTTTTTCTGGAGCCTATCGAGCATACGGTCCAGTTCACCCGAGCTGACAAGAAGATTGAGCACCGGTTCGAGGATCGCCTCGCGGAGCGCCTCGTTCAGTTCATGGGTCCTTTTGCGGCGTATGCGGTCGCCAAGGAGGTTGTGGTTAATCAGGTACTCTCGATGATCAAGAATCTTCGTGGTCAGTTCCTCGAGCCCCTTCTCGAATTCCGCCGGGTCAAAGGCGTTACCGATCTTCACGATCGGCGGCCGCCAACCTCCGGCAGGGATAGGCGACATGTCGAGCATGGCCATGATCTCTCGCTGAAGTTTTCCGCTCCCTTCCCTGTCTGCCTTGTTGATCACGAAAACGTCGGCGATTTCCATTATTCCCGCCTTTATGGCCTGGATTTCATCGCCCATGCCTGGTATCAAAACCACGAGCACCGTGTGGGCGTGGTTTATGATCTCGACCTCCTGCTGGCCCGAACCGACGGTTTCCACCAGGATAACGTCCTTACCCATGGCATCCATGACGTGGATCGCATCCCCCACGGCCTTCGACAGGCCGCCGAGGGCGCCCCGTGTGGCGAGGCTCCTCACGAACACGCCCGCATCTTCCGCATGGCGTTGCATACGGATTCTGTCACCCAGGATGGCACCACCGGTGAAAGGGCTAGTCGGGTCGACGGCGAGCACACCGACCGTCTTTCCTGTCTTCCGGAAACACTCGATTAACCCGTCAACCAGGGTGCTTTTCCCCGCTCCGGGCGACCCCGTTATACCGATGACCTGGGCCTTTCCCGTAAAAGGGTAAATGTGCTTGATCGCCGACTTCGCTTCAGGAACACTATCTTCGATGCTTCGGATTAGGCGGGATGCCTCTCGAACGTCCCCCGCCCTGATTTTATCGGTTTTTTCCATTTATCAATTCCTTGGTTTCACATTTTCGTTAACCCACTTAACAATGCTTTCTAGCGTCGCACCGGGCGTGAAAATCTCCTTGATTCCATTGTCGTATAGATACTGAAAATCCTGGTCCGGGATGATGCCCCCGCCCACCACCACGATGTCATCCGCCCCCTTTTCCACCAGGAGCTTTTTAACAGCCGGGAAGAGATAGCGATGGGCGCCGGAAAGGCAACTCAACCCCACCATATCCACGTCTTCCTGAATCGCCGCCGCCGCTATCTGCTCAGGCGTCTGATGACATCCGGTGTAAATCACTTCATAACCCGCATCACGAAAGCACCTGGCCAATACCCTTGCGCCACGGTCATGACCGTCAAGACCCGGTTTAGCAACCATCACACGAATTTTTCTCTTTGCCATAGTATGATCTCCCTCCTGAATCATCCCTGTTTAATACAACCCCGGGTCACGGTATTCGCCGTAGACTTCGCGGTAGACGTCGCAGATCTCCTGGACACTGGCCAGTTCCTTGACCGCCTCGATGCAGTAGGGCATGACGTTCTCGCCCTTCTTGCAGGCATTTCTGAGGTCGTCGAGGCATTTCTTCACGGCCTTGTTGTCCCGTTTACGGCGGACGGCGTTAAGGCGTTCGATCTGCTCCGTCTCCACCGTGTCGTCGATCTCAAGGAAGGGAATGGGCTCAACCTGTTCGGAGACGTACTTGTTGACGCCGACCATGATCTTCTCGCCCGCGTCGATCTGCCGCTGGAACTTGTAGGCGGCGTCGGAGATCTCAAGCTGGGGGAATCCCTTCTCGATCGCCGCCACCATGCCGCCCATCTCGTCGATCTTGTGGATGTAATCCCAGGCCTGCTGCTCCATCTCGTTGGTCAGCGCCTCGATGAAATAAGAACCAGCCAGCGGGTCGATCGTGTTTGCGACGCCCGTCTCCTCAGCGATGATCTGCTGGGTCCTGAGCGCGATCTGGACCGCGTGGTCAGAAGGCAGACAGAGCACTTCGTCGAGAGAGTTGGTGTGGAGGGACTGGGTCCCGCCGAGCACGGCTGCCAGGGCCTCCGTCGCGGTCCTGACGACGTTGTTGTAAGGCTGCTGGGCCGTAAGCGAACAACCCGCCGTCTGGGTGTGAAACCTCATCCACCAGGACCGGGGATCTTTCGCCTTGTAGCGGTCTCGCATGGCCTTCGCCCAGATTCTCCGGGCCGCGCGGAGCTTGGCGATTTCTTCGAAGAAATCGATGTGGGAGTTGTAGAAGAAGGAAAGCCTCGTGGCAAAGGAATCGATATCGAGGCCTTTCCTGCGCAGCACGTCTTCCACGTATTCCATGCCGTCTCTCAGCGTGAAGGCCAGTTCCTGAACGGCCGTGGAGCCGGCTTCCCGGATGTGGTAGCCGCTGATAGAAATCGTGTTCCACCGGGGAACATACTTTGTGCCGAATTCTACCGTGTCGCTGATCAGCTTCACCGAGGGCTCGGGCGGGCACATCAGGGTCTTCTGGGCGATGAATTCCTTGAGCATGTCGTTCTGGATGGTGCCGCCGATCTTGTCGAGCGGGATGCCTCTGATCTGGGCAGCGGCGCAGTACATGGCCCAGAGGGCCGTGGCGGGCGGGTTGATGGTCATGGATGTGGTCACCTTGTCCATCGGGACCCCATCGATCAACTGCATGAAATCTTCCAGGGTATCGATGGCCACACCGCATTTCCCGCACTCCCCGCGGGCCTTGGGCGAATCTGAATCATACCCCATGAGGGTCGGGAAATCGAAGGCGGTGCTGAGCCCCGTCTGTCCTTCCTTCAAAAGCAGATGCCACCGCTCATTGGTCGTCTTGGCATCTCCCATGCCGGAAAACATCCTGAAAGTCCAGTACTTGCCGCGGTAACCCGTCACCTGATTCCCGCGGATAAAGGGAAACTGGCCCGGATAACTGATATCCTCGGCAAAGTTCATGTCCTTGATGTCTTCGGGAGCGTAGAGTCTCTTGATAGGAAGGTCGGAAACCGTCGTCCAGAGCCGCTCCGGCTTCTGGTCGGGATTCTTCGCCACGACCTTCCTGACCTCGTCCTCCCACTTCTTCCGCAGGGTGCTGGACTGCTCCAGCAGTTCTTTTGCAAAATACACTTTACTCCCTCCTTTGGTTGGTTTAGAAAAACTGTCTATAAAGACAGTACATTTTGGCACCTTTATCGGTACGAGCTTAAACCATCCCTAAGATATTAGTTATAACTTAACGTAATCTTTGTCAAGAGTAAAAGACGGAGTAAAGGACGATAAGAGTCCGCGGCAATACATGCTTTTTAGGTCTCCATCCTGACCGAGACGAGAAAGGGCAAGGCTGCCGCCTTGCCCTTCGTGATTACCGAACCAGATTTTATCAATCTTTAAGCCCCATGAGTTTCTTGGCCAGATTCTTCTTGGCCTCGAAATCCGTGAGGACTGTGAACATGAACCGCTGCGTCTGAGGTGCACCTGCTCCGTGCCAAGTGCCCGGACCGTGCAGGCCGGCAGACCAGTGCTGCAGGAATTTGGCTATCTTGAGCCGCTTCTCGGCAGGAGCCACCGCGGCGAAGGCCTTCTTCAGCATCGGACCGACATCCGGATCCTGCAGGTCTTTCTGTCTCGGCATCGTTACCACGAGGCCGCCCCCGATATCCCCTGCGTTCTTGATGATCTCATAGAAACCGTGGGCTATGTTCAGCTTGGCGGCATTGCCGAAGAGGTCGTCAGGCAGGAACACGCCCGAGCCCTTCGGCTCTTCTCTCCCCCTCATCGCAGCCGCGATCGCACAGGCATGAGACGTTTCGCTGTAGCGAAGCATGTCGATGATCTTCTCCTGGATATGGGGCACTTTCTCCACGCCTATGCTTTCAGCGGCCAGCAACGTGCCCCCGATGATCAGGTCGGCGAAACCAACCTTACAGGCACCGCCGCAATTCATGCGGTGGGCCTTGGCAAACCGGGTCACCATGCGTCCGCTGTACTTAGTCTCACCACAGTGGAACACGCGCTCCCAGGGGATGAAGACGTTGTCGAAATACATCGTCGACGTTTCCCGCTGTCCGTAAATCGGGTTGCCCAGTTCTTCCTCTGGGTACATCTCACGCTCCGCCGAATAGGCGTTGTACTGGCAGATGTAGGTAAGTCCCGGGGCACTGTTCTGCACCGCAAAGGCGAGGGCGAAGGCCTCCTCCCCCTCTCTGAGGGCACCACCCGGGAGGACGAGGGTCTCATGGGAGCCGATAGCGCCGCTCTGGCTCACCTTGATCCCCCTCACAACGATGCCGTCGGACCGCTTTTCGACCAGACGAACGAAGGTGTCGGGCTCGTCCTGCTGGGACGGCCTCTTTTTTCGGTCGCCCTTGGCGTCCGTGATCGCACCCGATACTGCGAGGTCGTTTGCCTGGGCATAGGCCAGCCACTTGTTGAACCTTTCATTGTAATTCGTACCCAGGGTCTGGTCCATTTCCCAGGTCGTCGAAGCAAGGCTGTTGAGGGCGTCGCAGCCGACGCAGCGATAATTGCACGTGCCGACCGCCTGACTGGTCAGGAGCGCCATCTCTTGCCTCATGTCCAGGTCGTGGATGTTACGAGCTACGTTGAGATTGCGGTTTATGGGTTCACCCGTCAAATGGGATTTTGCCACCATGACCTCCTTGTGGCTCGGGTCTTCGGCAAGGCCGTAGATCACCGAGTTGGCCATAACCATAGACCTCGTGACCGGATGCTCCAGAAGGTTCTTCACCCATTTGCCGCCGATGTAAACGCGGGGAACCATCTTTTCGATACTTTCCAGGTATTCCTTTGCCGTTTTTAAAGCCATGACCGTTCCTCCTTTACCTTGTTTGATTGATAATCTTCCGGTATGTCCAAATCCCCCCCCTACTCAACATAAACAGAAAACTGAGCCTCCCCCGGACCCGCGGGGAAGGCGCTTAAATTGCTCAGTGCAATGTCCATGATCTCTATCAAGGAGTCATCCGGGCGGCCGCCGGAGATAATAAGAGACAAGGTTCCTCCGTCTCTCTCGGCGTGCACCACCAGGCCTTCCTCGTAACAAAATCCGGGAAGGGCCCTTTTGTGCAGGCAGTTATAGGCCAACGCGGCGAAAGTTCCTTTGAACCCCTTGTAATCCCGGCTCATATCCCTCCCCACTTTGATCCTGATTATCTCGTCCGTGTCGTATTTCATCTCTTACCTCCAGAACTGCTCTCTTTAACCGCCCGCTTCTCATGCACCATCACGGGCCAATAGATAGCACCATTAATCACAGTAAATATCAATACGGAAAAATCACGCATCATATGCGTAGATTATCTAAGTATTATAGACAGTCGAGTTTCTTGACAGTGAGGTCTTACAGGGACAGGAGATGGGACCTCAGGTTGGCCTTTCTGTTGCTTAAGCTCAGTTTTCTACGAATGTTGTTCCGGTGCACCTCGACCGTCCTGGGCGAAACATTCAAGAGGCCGGATATCTCTTTCGTCGTCCGCCCTTCCTTGACGAAATTGATTACCTTGATCTCCATGGGCGTCAGGTTCGGATACTTCGAAGAGAGGGTCCGCAGGAACGGCGAGACGATCTCGTTCAGGTTGCTTTCGAGGATATTCAACTGATTCAACTGATGGCTGTCGACGCTCGTCATCTTGAGGTTCTCGACGTACGGCAAGATCAATTCCCTGATATTGCAGGTTACCTTTTCTTCCAGCTCGGCCTTATCTTCCTCTCTGCGCTTCAGCAGCACTCTGAGCGCTGTATTGGCGTCTCCCAGGTTCCGGGACTGTTCTTCCAGCTCCCGCTCTCTTTTTTTCAGGGCATCCTCCATCCTCTTGCGCTCTGTGATGTTGCGGGCGATGCCGTGGATGGAGACCGGCCTACCCTTCTCCTTGACGACCCGGGCATTCACCTCCACCCAGACGGCCTCCCCGTCCTTCGAGTAGGTGAGAAATTCCAAAGAATTCTGGACTTCAACATCGCCGACCTTTTTCCTGATGAGGTCCCGAACCACCGGAATATAGGCGCTGTCCAGCAGTTTCTCTATGTTGAGCCCCTCCAATTCTTTATCGTCATAGCCGTAAGTCCTCCAGACTAGGGCGTTGTAAGACTGAATCTTTCCCTCGAGGTCGAGGATGAAGATCATGTCGTTGGCGTTCTCGAACAGCTCCCGGTATTTCTGCTCCGAGCGACGCAAGGCTTCTTCTGCTTCCCTCTTCTCGGTGATGTCCGTGACGATCTCGACAACCCCCGTCAGCACGCCCTCGTCACTTTTAACCGGGTAGCTGCGGAGGACCCATTTCTTCCCGTAGGAGGAAAAATCAAAGACCTCGTGGGGCTCACCGGTCACGAGCGTCTTTTCGGCAGGGCAGACCGGACAGACCTTTCCCCGGTCATGCAGCGCTCTGTAACAGGGCTTTCCGTTAAGTTGACCGGGGGTCAAGTGAAAGGCCTCGTGCATAGCCTTATTGGCCCAGATTACCTTGAGACCCTTGTCGAGATAGAGGACGAGCTCGGTCATGGCATCGAGAATGACCGATTTTTCCTGCTCGGACTTCTTGAGCTTTTCAAACAGCCCGAGGTATTTTCTCTGTTGTGCAGGCCGAAAATACTCTTTACGACTCATTCTGGTTTCACCGGCTGACTTCTTCATAGGACATGTCTCGATGCAATGCATCTTAGTCTATCCCGACCCTATTCTCAAGGCCATGTTTCGCCGCCCCGACCGCGAGGCGAGGTTTGTCGGTTTACATGACGGCAAGGGGTATGATAATAATCAAAAATGTCAAATCAACGCAACCGGGAAAGGCAAATGGAGGAACCTCTACTGATCGACCTGGAGCGGAACGTCTTCCTCGAGGGCGATGACCTCATAATCGTCGACAGGAGGAAACTGCCGCACGAGATTTTTCCGGTCCGCTGCGCGAACCATGAGGAGGTCGCCCGCGCCATCGAGGACATGGCAATCCAGGGTGCCGGTGATATAGCCGTTACCGCCGGCTTCGGCCTTTACCTCGAGGCGCGGAAGCTGCGCCACGGCAACAGGAAAAACATCTTTGAAAGGCTTACGGAGGCGGCAGAAAGACTTAAAGCCACACGCCCTACCGGGTTTCATCTGGCGGCCCTGGTAGACAGGATCATGAGCAAGGTCCGGGAGGGAGAGGCCGAAAAACCGGCGGACGAAATTATCCTCGCTTACCTGAAAAAGGTCCTCGAAAGACAGAGGGCGGTATCGAAGGAGACGGGCCGGCACGCAGCGACGCTCCTCGCCCGGGGAGACAGGATACTCACTCATTGCTTCGCAGGACCGGCCCTTCTTTACATGCTCCGGTTTGCTCGGGAACAGGACAAGGAGGTCAAGGTCATCTGTACGGAAACGCGTCCCTATCTGCAAGGTGCCCGCCTCACAGCCTGGTCCGTGAGTCAACTCGGGGTCGACACCACGCTCATCACAGACAATATGGCGGCTTATGCCATGTCCCGTGCAATGGTCGGGAAGGTATTCACGGCAGCGGACCGGATCGCCCTGGACGGCACCGTGGCCAACAAGGTCGGAACGCTACAACTGGCGTTATCGGCCCGCCACTTCCGCATCCCTTTCTATATCCTCGCTTACGGCGGACCGGACCGTCGCACCCCGACGGGAGCGGACATCCCCATCGAGATGCGCGACCCCCGGGAAGTGCTGACATTCTGCGGGATACCCATCAGCGGGAAAGACGTCAAGGCTTTCTACCCGGCCTTCGACCTCACGCCGCGCGAACTCATCACAGGCATAATCACCGCTCAGGGTGTCGAAATCTGGGAATAAACCGAGAGAAAGAGCAGGCCCGTGAAGATACTTTTAAAAAAAGAAGAGACGTTCTCCGATCAATTCGAAGAGCTGGCAGAAAAGATCCAAGAGGGGACGAACTTACTCCTGGAGATACTCGACCGTTATGAACACGCCGGAGAGAAGATTCCGAAGCTGAAAGACATCGAACGTGAGGCCGACGTCATAACCCATCGGGTCTACAACAAGTTACACAAGACCTTCATCACCCCCCTCGACAGGGAGGATATCTACGCCCTGGCGAATAAACTGGACAGCATCCTGGACTTGGTCGAGGAGGCGGGTGCCAAGATGAGCCTTTACAAAATCAAGGGGCCCATCCCCGAGATCAGGGAGCTTGCTCAGATCTTGAGCAAAGCGGTTTTCCTCATCAGGAAGATCATCTACGACATGCGGCATCACAGCAAGAATTTCAAGGTCATCATGGACGCCTGCGTCGAGATAAACACCCTCGAGAATGAAGGCGACCAGATACTGCGAAAATCCATGGTCCAGCTGTTCGAACGGGAAGACGACGTTATCGAACTCGTCAAGTGGAAAGAGATCCTCGAACTCGTCGAAGAGGCGACCGACATCTGCGAAGACATTTCCAACGTGATCGAAGGAATCCTTTTGAAACACGGATAGCCGGCGGTGTCGGCTCCATCGTCATGGATAGAGCGGGTCGCACCGCTCCGCCGCTTTTTCGTCCGTCTTCAGCATCGATTGGGGAATCAGAAAACTCCTCATGCGAGAGGGAACGTAGACGAGCAACCAAGGGTCGCCCGGCCTCATTTCCCCGCGTTTACCGACGACCTTCCCGACACACCCTAAAAGGGGATGCCTTCGGTCCATGACCAGAACAAGGTCTCCCAATTCCATCTCGATCCCCCTTTTTTTGTTCGATACGATTCCATTTATCACAGGGTACCGGCAAATACACGGACTCTTTTACCACCTTTCTTGATGGATAATCAGGCCGTGATGTGCTATGAGCAAAAAATCAATCTTTGCCGAAGAGGAGAGAGATGGAAGAGATAAAGATGCCTATCAAATTTCACGGCAACTATGTCGTCATCATCCGTACCGGAGACGCGGAAGACCGGGAACGCTGCCAAAAACTGACCGTCCGTCGGCTCTCCGAGGAAGAAAAAGCGGCATCCTTCAAAAACCAGCCTCCGGAAGTGGCGCCGACCCACCAGGTCACTTTTTACGATTTCGGCTGCAAGCGGATCATCGAGGGCGTACTCAAAGTTAACACCGAAGACAGGTTGGTCATCGGCGTAAAGGAAAAGGATTACGAATTTTCGCCGTTCAAACCCAGGACCTAAAGGTTCTCGAAAAAGGACCCGACTACGCCAGCATCGGCTGAACGGCGGGGCTCGTGGATTCCACGTACTCCACAATCTTCTCCGCCAGGATTTTTACGATATGCTCGAATTTCGACGCGTCCTTCTCGAGCAAGGTCATCCTGAAACCAGGCAGGGACGTGAAGAAAGATGTGAGCGGGACCACGCAGATCCCCGTCGAGCCGAGGAGATAGTACACAAACCGCTTGTCCGACTCAACCTTATCGTCCAGGATCTTTTCGATGTAATCCCTCACACCCGGCTGCTCTATCGGTAGGGTTTGCCTGTTGTTGAGAACACCTTCTTTAAAGACCACCGTCATGTAGAAGGCGCCGTTCGGCCGGTTCACGGCGATGTAAGGAACGTCGCGCAGGATGTCGTAGGCTATGTTGGACAGTTTCTCGTAGTGACGGACACGCTCGTCCAGGTATTTCTCGTACTCCGGATGGGTCAAGAGCATCGGGATGGCCATCTGGGGCAAGGTCGTAGAGCACACCTCCGACATCTTCTGGGTCAAGATTGTGTTGACGTACCTCGCGAAGACATCATCCTTCTCGCTGTTGTAGAATTCGATCCAGCCGCACCGCGCCCCCGGCCAAGGGCATTCTTTCGAGATACCCTTCATGCTCATCCCGGGGATGTCGCCGATGATGTCCGACAGGGGCACCGACTTCTTCCCGTTGTAGATCATGTTGGTGTAAATCTCGTCGAAAATCAGGAACATGTCGTTTTCTTTGGCGATCTTGACAATCCGCTTCAGGGTTTCTTTAGGGTAGACGAAACCGGTGGGGTTATCGGGGTTTATGACCAGGATGCCCACGATGGCGCGTTGGTGCTTGACCTTTTGCTCCAACTCTTGCATGTCGGGATGCCAGTTGTTGCATGGATTCATCTTGTATGTGTTGGGGGGGAAGGAGGCATGAAGCACCTCGGCAAGGAAGTGCGTCGAATAAGTCGGTTCCGGCATGATCACCCGGGCATCGAGCCGGATGGCGCTGTATGAGCGGGCGATGGCGTCGCCGAGGCCGTTAAAAAAGATGATGTTCTCCTTATCGATCTTGACGCCCTTTCTTCTATTTACCCTCTCGGCGAGAAATTCCCTCGTCTCATCCATGCCTTTTGTCGGTGAATAGGCGTAAGAGCAGTCCTGGTCCAGGATACTCTTCAGGACATCTTTCATCCATTCCGGTATCTTCTCGCCCTTCTGGACGGGGTCTCCTATGTTCTCCCAGTAAATCTCCTTCCCATACTCTTTCAATTTATTCGCCACGCCTACGATATTCCTGATCTCGTAGGTCATTCCATTTCCTCTTTTAGCTATGTCGAACCTCATAAACCGAACAACTCCTTAAGCATCGCCTTTAAATCAGTGATTTCTAATACAATCGATAAAAAAATTCTACAACTTTTTGTTGTCGATTCAAGGTGCCGCTTTTCACGCAGGTTCTTTAAGCTTGACAGCTGACGGACCTCTTAGTATTCACGTACGAGTTTGTGCTCTCAAATAAAAAAAGGGGGGGATATGGAGTACCGATACATCCTATTCGAAGCGAAAGAAGCCGTGGGCACGATCACGCTCAACCACCCGGAGAAGAGGAACGCCCTGTCTCTGGCCATGCTGAAAGAGTTGAACGGCCTGCTCGACGGAATCAAAGAACGTCATGACGTTAAGGTAATAATCATACAGGGGGCGGGCAAGGTCTTCTCATCGGGCCACGATATTTCCGAGATGGTGGGAAAAGGCATGGCCGATTATAGGGGGATATTCGAGGTTTGCAGCAGTTTCATGCTGAAGCTCCAGGAGCTCCCACAGCCGGTGATCGCGAAAGTTCACGGGGTGGCCGCTGCTGCCGGTTGCCAGCTCGTCGCGGCCTGCGACCTCGCCGTCGCGGAAGAGGGGACTCAATTCGGGACCCCCGGTGTCCGGATCGGTCTTTTCTGCTCCACGCCCGCCATCCCGTTGGTGCGCTCCGTGGGCCGGAAGCGCGCCCTGGAGATGCTCTTCACAGGACGCATGATATCCGCCCGCGAGGCCGAGCAGTACGGGCTGATAAACAAGGCGGTCCCGGCGAACCGACTGGACGAGGAAGTGGGGGCGATGGCGGAAAAGATAGCAGAGGCCAGTCGCCTCACGCTCGGCATCGGAAAGCAGGCCTTCTACACCCAGGTCAACCTCTCCGACGCCCAGGCTTACGCCCACGGCAATCAGGTGATGGTCGCGAACCTCTTCGCCGAAGACGCCGCAGAAGGCCTCAAGGCCTTCTTGGAGAAGAGGAAACCGGCCTGGAAAAACAGGTAGGACCAGTGGGCAACCGAAGCTGCCGTAACGTCAGAATATGACTCGCGCGTCCACCGCAACGCAACCGGCGGCATCGACCATCAGGGGGTTGATGTCCAGTTCCGCGATACCCGGCACCTGGGTGGCCAAAAAGGAGAGTCTTTCGAGGACATCCAGAAGTCCTTCGATGTCGACACCCCTTTCTCCTCGCACCCCGGTCAAGAGCGGGTAGCACTTGAGCGACCGTACCATCTCTTCGGCCTCCCGCCTGTCGACCGGCACCAGCCGGCGGGTGATATCCCGGAAGACCTCCGTGTAGATGCCGCCGAAACCACAGACGAGCACGAGGCCAAAGCCGGGGTCCCGCTTCAACCCAAGGAGCAACTCCTTACCGGAGACCTGCTTCTGAACCTCGAAACCGACCTCGACCCGCGAGTCCCGACTGCGCACCCTTTCCGTGATTCTTTTCATGGCCTCCCGCAACTCTTTCTTGTTGCGGATGCCCGTCACTACGCCGCCCCACTCGCTCTTGTGTAGGAAAGCGTCACCGTAAAGCTTGAGAACCACAGGGTAACCGATCGATTCGGCCGCCTCCTCCACGCCCTGCCGGTCGCCGGCCGTCCTGCCGAGGACCGTCGGCATCCCGAATTCAGACAGGAGGGCAAGGGCATCCTTCCCAAGAAGGATTTTCTTCGCCCTTCCCCCGCGCAAGAGCGCTTCGACGGCCGCGCCCCCGTATGAGAAACTCCGTTGCCGAGGAACCTTCCTCTGCCTTATCCGATGGTACCTGTAGCAGAAGGAGAGCCCCTGCACGGCCTGCTCTATCGATTCAAAACAGGCCACGCCGTTTATAGACTCCAATTCTTTCTCCCCCGAGGCGCTCTCGCCGTAGACCCACAGGGCGACGGGCTTATCGTTCCCCGCTTGCCGCCGGGCCTCCCTCACGGCATCGACAACCGACATGTCGGCGTGGAGCGGGGAGTTGAAGTTGGGGACGATCCCCATTACCCCGTCGAACTCCGGCGACTTGAGTAGCTCCACAAGGGTCGCATGCAACACCTGCGGATAGTTGTGACCGATCATCCCGATGGGCCAGATGTCAACGGGGTTTCCCACGTGGATCCAATCGGGCATCCCCTTGGTCAGCAAGGCCGGCAGGCCTTCCGGAACGCGTCCCAGCGTGAGGCCGTAGTCCTCGCAGGCATCGGTGGCCATGATCCCTCCCGCCCCCGTCGCAGTTATGACGCCGAGCCTGGTTCCGCCCATCTCTCCGAAGCGGAGGAGCGCCTTGACGGCATCTCGCATCTCGACGGTACTTTTGGCGCGGATGATGCCGGCACGGTCGAAGGCGGCGTCGTTGACCTCATCCTCGCCGACAAGGGAACCGGTATGGGAAAGCGCAGCCTCGGCGCCTGCCTTACTGCGGCCGGTCTTCAGGACCACGACCGGCTTCTCGAACGACACCCGTGACGCCGCCTCCAGGAATTCCTTCCCCCTGAGCACGCCTTCCATGTGGAAGACGATGACCTTCGTCTCCGGGTCGTCACCTAAGTATTCCAAGGCGTCCACAAAATCGACGTCGCAGGCGTTCCCTATGTCGATCGCCTTACCCCAGCTCTGATAGGCCAAATTCTGGTAGGCCACCTGTACCAGGCCCGTCTGGGCAACGACCGATACGGGAGGGAATTCCTCCGGGGCGGGGATGTCGATAAAACCCGTCCAAAAGTTCTTGAAATTGTTCAGCATCCCCATAGTATTGGGACCCAGGACGCGCACCCCCTTTCCCCGCGCCATCCGAACGATCTCCGCCTGCAAGGCACTACCTTTTTCGTCGGCGTCGGAGAACCCCTGACTAATGATCACGACGGACTTGATCCCGCACCTGATGCACTCGCTGAAAGCGGGCACCACATGGTCGCGGCCCACAGAAATGATGGCGAGGTCTACCGGTTCCGGCAGGTCCGCCACTGAGGAGAAAGCCCTGAGACCGCAGATCTCTCCGGCCTGCGGGTTGATCGGGTAGATGCGTCCCTTGTAACCGTAACGCAACATCATTTCCACGCCGTTGTACGCCCCTGTTCCCGTCTTCCGCGAGGCACCGATGAAGGCCACGGACCCCGGTTCAAGAAAATTTCGCATTATCGAAAACCTCCAGAGAGGAATGTCTTGGGTGTTTCGTCGGTTCATCTAAGGCCGGTAATTGGTACCAGATGAGGCGAAAATTGCAAGAGTCAAGTGAAAATGAAAGCAACGGATGCTTGACAATACTCGACGCTGCCGTATAATCTCCACCAATTTGAGAAAAGGGGGAGATTGAATGATGGATAAGGAAGCCAAGATAGAGGAAATCAAGCAAAGGGCCAGAAAAAATTTCAGTCTGGGGTACAACTGTGCGGAGTGCGTGACCGAGGCGGTGATCAGCCTCATAGATACGGGGTTACCGCAGGAAGTCAAAAAGATGGCGACAGGCTTTGGAGGTGGCGTGGGACTTTTCGGTGACACGTGTGGGGCAATTACCGGCGCTGTCCTCGCCGTCGGAGCCGTTCATGGAAGAAGCTCGCTTCCCGAGGGCGAGGGGAAAGAAGCGGTAAAAAAAGCCGCCGAACAGCTTTACGGAAAGCCGGGCCTTTACAGACTTTTCAATCAAATTCCGAACAGGCTGGAGGAAAAATTTGGGAACACGCTCTGCAGAGATCTGACATCAAAATGGAAAGATACATGGCTCTGCCGCGAGCATGCCCTCTTCTGCCGTGAGCTTATCACAGACGCCGCCAGAATAGCGGCGGAACTTGCCCTTTCGGACAAGGACAAAGAGGCCTCAAAACCTTTTGGCAAAAACGTCGAAAACCTGAAAGATGATGCAGGGAGTTGCGACCCCAAAGGGTGAAGCGCTGCCCTGAGCTAGGACGGTGTCCTGGAAAAAAGAGTACGGAAAGGATCAACAACGATGAGCCAAAACGTTATCATCATAGGTGGAGGTTCGGCCGGACCATCCACTGCTGCTGAGGCTAAAAGAAGAGACCCTTCGTTGCAGATCACAATGGTCGAGCGGGGTGAATTCGTCTCTTATGCAGCCTGACCGATGCCCTATTACATCGGTGATGTAATCAAAGACTATAAGCGACTCGTCATTAGAACTCCGGAGGATTTCAAGAAGACGGGCATTGACGTCAGGATCAAGACCCGCGTGGATGGCATCGATGCGGCAAAAGGAACCGTCCATCTCTCCGACGGCTCGGCCCTGCCCTATGATATCCTTGTCATGGCGACCGGAGCGGAGGCCGTGAAGCTCGGACTTCCGGGCGAAGACCTGGAAGGCGTCTTCACCTTGCGGAATCTGACGGACGCCCTGAGGATAAAGTCCTTCTTGAACGAGAAAAGGTGTCGGAAGGCCGTTATAGTAGGGGCCGGCTACATCGGCATGGAGATGTGCGAAGCCTTTCGAAATCTCGGTATCGATACCTATGTCCTCGCCAAATATCTTTATCCGGCTCCACGGTGGGATGCAGAATTATCAAAGTTGATAACGGAAGAGCTTGAAAAGAATAAAATAGTATTTCTTCCACTGACTGGGTCGCTTGCCATCGAGAAAGGAAAGGACTTCGCGCTCCGGCTTGTAACCGACAAGGGAAACCTCGAGGCAGACATAATCCTGATCGGGGTCGGCGCGAGGCCGAACACAAAGCTGGCGGAATCACTGGGCGTTGAAATGGGTAGGAACGCCATCAAAGTAGACTTCTTCCAGCGCACCTCCCGGGAAGAAGTCTATGCCGTGGGCGATTGCTGCGAGGTCTTCCACCGCGTCATCGGCAAATGGACTTACAACCCGCTGGGGGATGTGGCGAACAAGCAGGGGCGTACGGCCGGCCAGAATATCGGTGGGGCGTCGACAAAATTTCCCGGCGTCGTGGGTGCCCAGTCTTTCAAGGTCTTCAACCTTGAAGCCGCCGCCGCCGGCATCACGGAAGAAGAGGCCCTGAATCACGGCTTCCAGCCCGTGAGCACTATCATCCAGGGACTGCCCGTCGGACGTCCCATGGCGAGAGGCGAAAAGCTGGCGTTGAAGCTCGTCGCCGACAAGACCACGGGGAAACTGCTCGGTGCCCAATCGGTCGCCGAAAAAGGCGCCGTCATGAGAATAAACTGTCTCTCCGTAGCCCTCTGGAACGGCATGACCCTCGAAGAGATCGGCTGTCTGGACCTCGCTTACGCCCCGCCCTTCGGCGGTGCCTGGGACGCAATCCACATCGCCGCCCAGATGCTGATGCGAAAGCTGTGACGGAAAGGCCCGGGGCCGTCGTTCAAGACCGCCCCGGGCCTTTTCTTTCCTTTATTCAAGCCCGACGACCTTCAGGTCTTTCGGATGTTCTACCCGGAACTTGAGCCTTAGTTCTTTATTTTCCTGCGGCGCAAGCTTGAGAACCCAGGAAATAAGCCCGCCGTCCAAGACCTGCGCCTCGCCTCCCTGAGGCCGCTCCCGCACCACCTTTATCTGTTCATTCCTCGATACCGGGAACTGGTCCATCAGGTTAAGGCGAATCTCATGCCCTTTTCCGTTCATTACGTCGATCGAATATTCATAGTTGACCCTTGCTTCCCTGGAAATGACGCCCTCATACCCGGTGAACTTGCTCAAGAGTTTCCTTCCCACCTTGATCCCTTCGTCGACGCCGAGCGAAATCTCCATCTTTTCACCGGGGACCACCGTCTTTGGGAGGCGCCAGGTACTGACAAACATGCTGTCGAGGTAGACATTCACATCGCCGGACAGCATGGGGAACGAGAAAGGAGTCTCAAGTCCGGCCCTCAGGTAGGCGTACGGCGAGAGTTTCGGCACGGCATAGTACTCGAACGTCGCCTCCTTCCCGGATGAGGCAATAAGAACCCTATGCGGTTGCCCATCCGATGGTACGGTTGTCCGGTGGGGAAGGATAAAGCTCGCTGAAGTTGCCTGTTCCTCTACCTTCGCCCCTCCAAAAGAAGACGCGCCCGCTTCTTCTTCGGCCGTCAATCTCGCCTCTTGCAGGACCGGCATGGCCGCTTTAGAGCGGACCGGCCGCTGTCGATAGACATCGACGTACCACACCGGAAGCTCAGGCGGGACGCCGCCGACAGTGGGCTTCGCCGTCGAGACTTCGATCTGCGCGTCCCTCCAGTCCTCCCCCGTCGATTGCCGGATCGCGACAAAGGCGTTCACAGTCACCCTTGCTCCGGTCGAATCGGCCCGAACCTCGTACTGAGGAGACCATCCCGCACCCGAGGTGATGTACGACAATGCCAGCACTGCGTCTCCACTCTTTTCGGCCTGCAGGAGCACGGCCACCGATTTTACGGTTTCTGCAGGCATCAACCCCGCCAGCTCGTTCTCGACGGCCTTCTTTTCCTCCTGCATCCTTTTCAGTCGGTCCTCGATGTCTGCCGTCTTGCTGAAGTTCTCGGCCAGGGACTTTTCGAGAAAACGCGCGTACCTTTCCACGTCGGCGGGGCCTATCTTCTGGTTTTGAGCGAAGGGGGTCACCCGCTTCAGGAAGTCATTCGCCCCGTTTATCGCGGCGGCCTCATCCGACAAAGCCTTGATCCGCTTGTTAAGACCGTCCAACCTGTCCTGAAGGGCCCGAATCTTCTCCGGATGCGCCTTCTGCAGGTGAGTCTGCTCTACCTTGACATCCAGGATGCGGGTCGTGGGTTGACCCTTGATACCCACTTGTACCGACCTATCGATAAGGTTCGACGTCACTCCTGTAAGACGCACGAGGTTATTACCCTGTCGCAGGGCACAGACGGCCTCCTTCCTGACCATCGCCCTGTCTGCGTATACGACGACGCCGGTGATTCCGGCTTCTGCGTCGATTTCCCGGGGCGCCGACCATGAATTACCGGTTAAGGCCGTGAATATTCCGGACAACAAAAGAACCGCGAAAAAAGTCTTTCTGAACATGATGTCCTCCGACTGTCGTTAACCCATCCCTTCCTATTCTTGTGGCACCGTAAAAAAAGCATCACATGACGACAACGACCAGGGGCGGCACGACTTCGGTCAACTCGCACACGGCCCCCAGCGTATCCCCCGTGAAACCCCCGACCTTGCGGAGGCAGTAAGCCGCAAATAAGGCCGCCGCAACAAAGGGGAGCAGCCCCAGGGCAAAACCGACCCAGCCGCCGACCCACCACCAGGCCGGAAAGAAAAAAAACACCGCCCACAGGGCATGAAGGGGAGAGCGTTTTTCCTGAAAGAGCGTCGCGATCCCTCCTGCCGTCCTCACATAAGGGAGAAAGGCCATCATGAGGACGACGGCGATGCGGCCGGCGAAGGGCATCAGGAGAACGACCTTCCAGCGCTGATCAAAAGCGATCGGCTCGAGAACGGCGACTCTGAAGAGGATTATGAAGACGACGGCGATCGTCCCCATCACCCCCGTGCGGCTGTCTCTCATGATCTCGAGCGTCTTTTCCCTGGGCCGCGCACTCAAGAAACCGTCCGCCGTGTCGGCGAGGCCGTCCAGGTGGAGGCCGCCGGAAACCCCCACCAGGAACATCACGATAAGGACGGTGGCGGGCAAAGGCGGCAGGTGCATGAAAACGACCCTGTCGACCCCCGCCGCGGCAAGGCCGATCAAGAGGCCTACCAGCGGGAAATAAGGCACGCTTCTTTTCAGTTCATCGGCTCCCCCGGCCAGTTTCCCGGAAACGGGGATGATCGTCAGAAACTGCAGGGCGGCGAAGAAGGGCTTCATGTCTGCGCCTGCGAAACGGAGGCCTCCTCGAAGCTCGCCACTTCCGTCATTACCCGGACCGCCGCCTCCACGAGGTGCATCGCCAGCGCCGCCCCCGTCCCCTCCCCCAGCCTCAGGTCGAGGTCGAGAAGGGGTTTTTTCCCCAGACATTCCAGGGCGATGCGATGGCCCTGCTCCATGCTCCGGTGGGAGGCGACCATGTAGTCGCAGGAAAGCGGGGCCAGCCGGGCCGCGATAAGCGCCCCGGCCGTGGAAATGAAACCGTCCACCAGGACCGGCTTTTTCATCGAAGCGGCGCCGAGGATCAGGCCGGCTATGCCGCCGATCTCGAACCCCCCTACCTTTGCCAGGACATCGAGGGGGTCCTTGGGGTCGGGGCAGTTCAGGGCGAGGGCCTTTTCGATCACCGCGACCTTGCGGGAGCGCTGCGCCTCG
>DIEZ01000044.1:17548-18350 GCA_002418885.1 Syntrophaceae bacterium UBA5761 | reverse complement strand
TACTTCATCGAAGACGCCGTCCTCGTCACGGGGGAAACCCTGCTCCTCGACGCGGGTCATCACCTGGGGGGCGGTCCGGCCCTGAGGTAACCCCCCTGCCCCGGGTGCCGGGCGGTCGTCGTTCGGTCTCAAGACGGAATGACCGTCGTCCCCTGCACCCGGAAGGATCTTCTTTGCTTTCAGACATCCATCGGACCGGGCCTCGTTGCCAGGCACGGTCCGATGGATGCCCGCCTTGGCGGCAACCGTCCGACGACGGGCTTCCCGACCTCCCATAACTACATATCATATTGATATTGCTAACATATTTCGTTCTCTGACACCGCCAGGCCTTTCGCTGCCCTATGGCCGTTTTCCCCAAAATTGTCTTGACTTTGAATCGATGATTACGCTAAACACCGCGTTCGTGTAAATCATGGGCTGAAAGGAGCGGTCATGGCAAAATACGAATCAAAATCCATAAGGAACATTGCCGTTGTCGGGCACGGAGGAACGGGTAAGACCTCCCTGTGTGAGTCTTTCCTCTTCGTTGCGGGCAAAACGGACCGCCTGGGCCGCGTCGACGACGGGTCTTCCTGCATGGATTTCGAGCCGGAGGAACATAAACGACATGTGTCCATCACCTCCGCCAACAACTTCTTCGACTGGACCAAATGCAAGATCAACATCGTCGATACCCCCGGTGATTCGAACTTTTCCTTTGACACGCAGAACTGCCTGCGCATCGTCGATGGCGCAGTCGTCGTCGTGGACGCCGTGGGTGGTGTCGAATTCCAGACCCAGAAGGTGTGGGAATACGCCG
>DIEZ01000044.1:0-17450 GCA_002418885.1 Syntrophaceae bacterium UBA5761 | reverse complement strand
TCTCCCCATCGGCAAGGAAGACGGCTTCAAAGGCCTTGTCGACCTGTTGACCATGAAAGCCTGCCTCTTCGAAGGGCCCAAGGGGGCGTGCAGGATGGAAGAGATCCCGGCTGACCTGGCCGACGAGGCGGGCAAATACCGTGAAACCCTCGTGGAGGACATCGCCGAGACAGACGAGTCTCTCATGGAGCAGTACCTGGACGCGGGCGAGCTGGGGCAGGACGACCTGGTGAATGGCCTGCGCCGGGCCGTCATGAGCGGGGCCCTCATTCCCGTGGTCTGCGGTGTAGCCACGGCTTGCAAAGGCATTTCCTCTCTCATGGATGTCATAGCCGCCAACATGCCCTCCCCGGTGGACCGGGGCGCCGTCGCCGGCACGGCTCCCGACGGAAGCCCCTTGGAACGCAAACCCGAAGAGGCGGAACCTTTTTCCGCCCTGGTCTTCAAGACCATCGCCGACCCCTATGCGGGGCGGTTGACCCTCTTCCGGGTCTATTCAGGGACCCTGTCGTCCGATACGGGGATCTACAACGCCACCCGCAAGACCAACGAGCGCATCGGCAACATCTTCTTTTTGGAAGGCAAATCCCAGAAACCCACCGACCAGGTCATCCCCGGCGATATCGCCGCCTTTGCCAAGTTGAAGGAGACCACCACAGGCGACACGATTTGTCAGGAAAAGACCCCCATCCTCTACGAGAAGCTGCCTCCGCCGCCGCCCATCATGACCTTTGCCATCGAGCCCAAGAGCCGGGGCGACGAAGAGAAGATCACCACGGCCCTCCACCGCCTCCTGGAGGAGGATCCGACCCTCCACTTCACCCGGAACGACGAGACCAAGGAGATGATCCTCTCCGGCATGGGCCAGATCCACATCGAGGTCGCCGTGGAGAAGATGAAGCGCAAATTCGGCGTCGAGGTAAACCTCAACATCCCCAAGGTGCCCTACAAGGAGACCATCAAGGCAAAGACCAACATCCAGGGCAAATACAAGAAGCAGTCCGGCGGCCGCGGTCAGTTCGGCGACTGCTGGATCGACATCGAACCCCTCCCCCGGGGTGGCGGATTCGAATTTCTGGACAAGATCGTCGGTGGCGTCATTCCCCAGCAGTACCGGCCGGCGGTGGAAAAGGGAATTGTGGAGGCCATGGAGGGAGGCGTCTTGGCAGGCTACCCCGTGGTGGATGTTCGTGTTTCCCTCGTGGACGGCTCCTACCATACGGTCGATTCCTCGGAAATGGCCTTCAAGGTCGCCGGTTCCCTGGGATTCAAGAAGGGCGTCCTCCAGTGCCAGCCGACCCTCCTGGAGCCTATCGAAAACATCTTCATTGAGATTCCCGACGAATACATGGGCGATGTCATCGGCGACCTGAACAGCCGCCGGGGTCGGGTTCTGGGAATGGATACGAAAGGCTCACACCAGGTCATCAAGGGTCAAGTTCCGTTGGCGGAGATTCTGTCATACGCCCCCGACCTGAGGTCGATAACGAGCGGACGCGGCACCTTCTCCTACCAGTTTTCTCACTACGAGGAGGTCCCTTCCTTCCTGGCGGAAAAGATCATCGCTGCGGCGAAGGCACGGAAGGAAGAGAATGCCTGATTATACGGCCGGGATAATAACGGTCAGCGATAAGGGGTCACGGGGGGAGCGCGCGGACTCGAGCAGTGCAGAAATCCGCAAGATCCTGGAGAATATCTCCGTCAGCGTCGTCTGCTACGACATCGTTCCCGACGAAAGGGGGCTGATCGCCGAAAAGATAAGACAGTATGCCGACGACCGCAAGCTCGACCTGATTCTCACGACGGGCGGAACAGGGGTCAGCCCGAGAGACGTAACGCCCGAGGCGACCCTTGACGTCATCGACCGAGAGATACCGGGGATCGGGGAATACATGCGCGCGAAAAGCGCAGAGCTTACGCCCCATGCCGTCATTTCAAGGGCGGTAGCGGGCGTCAGGAAGTCTTCACTTATCATCAATCTGCCGGGCAGTCCAAGGGGGGCTAGAGAAAATCTTTCTTTCGTCCTTCCCGCGCTGAAACACGCCGTGGAAAAAATCAAGGGCGACCAGTCAGAATGCGCTTCCTGATGAAATCCTCCGCCCGCTCCTTGTGGGTTCCCGGCCAGTAGGCGGAGCCGCACCGGGGACAAGTCATGAACTGGCCGAATGTTTCAAAGGTATACGCCGGCACCCGTTTCTTGACGTTTTCCTTATCGACATGAACGAGTCGCTCATTGCACTTGAGACACCGGCTGAAGGCATGCCCCTCCTGTTGTTCCAGCGAAAAATGACTGATGACTTCCCTCAACTGATCCTCGACAAGGTCGGCTTCGAGAATAAGCATCTCGCCCATGAACTGCCTCTTGCCAAGGGACCTCTTCCTGGTCAGTGCAACCCTTCCTTCGCTCCGTGCCCTGTTCAAGAAAGACCGGTCGGCGTCTCCGGGGTACGATTCCGTGTCGTAACCGAGCAGGCGTAACCATTTGGCGAGTCTTCCGAGCGAACGGTCGGTGAGGAACTTCATGTTGCCCGATGCTTACAGGAGGTTGCTCTCGTTAAGGGGCGGCGTGGCCTTCGAACCTTCGGACAGGACCTGTTTCCTGCATTCGTAGAGGTCGTTTTCGAGGTCTTTGATCTCTTTCTTGAGTTTTGCGACCTTGATGGTCAGTCGGAACCGGTCCACCACCACTGCCAACCCTGTCAAAACGACGCCGGCAAAAAAAGATACTATGACGAGAAGATAAGTCGGGACCTGGTAAGTAGGGATGAGGCCGAAATATCTTATCGTTACTTCTTCCGGGTTCTGCTGGGCGAAGGTTACCGCGAGCAACACAAAACCCATGATCAATATTACGATAAGCGCTTTCACCTCATTCCTCCCGAGCTAATTTTTTGAAATAGGGCAAAAGATTTTCGTGGGTTTTTCCTAAGTCTTCCGGGACGACCCTCGTTTCGGCAAGAATGGTCATGAAATTAGTATCTCCCGACCATCTCGGCACCACGTGGAGGTGCACATGGTCGCCGACCCCCGCCCCTCCGGCCTTGCCTATGTTTATCCCGATGTTGAAGCCGTCGGGTCTCATCACCTCTTTGAGCACCCTGACCGAAAGGGCCGCCAGGTCGAATATCTCTTTGCCCTCTTCGTTGTCGAGGTCCTCGAAATTAGCGACGTGTCTGTATGGGGCGATGAGCAGATGGCCGTTGGTGTACGGATACCTGTTCATGGTGATAAAGGCCCTGGTGCCTTCATGCAGGACAAGGCATTCATCCCTGATCGAGTCCTGACAAAAGATACAGCCTTCCGCTTTCTTGCCCATGACGTAAGCCATTCTCCACGGCGCCATGATTGCTTTCATCCTGCCCCTCACAGCGAGACTTCGATGATTTCCCCCTTGACGCCATCCCCTATCTCGAGGATGCCGACCGTGTTGAGTTTGGCGAACAATCGGTCAGTCGCCGACCCGGGGTTGAAATAGAGCACCCCGTCCTTCACCTTGTTGCATGGCCGATGCGTATGTCCAAAGACGAGGCAGTCGATTTCGCCGAATTTCTTCCTCAGTTTATCTTCCAGTCCGAAGGGTTGTCCCCAGCCGTGGGTCAGCCCGATCTTGAACCCCTCGACTTCGATCAGCAGCCTCTCGGGCAATTTCCTTCGCGTCTCCTCGTTGTCCATATTACCCGACACCGCCTTTACTTCCTTCCCCGCGAAGGCATCCAGGACCTCGATGCTCACGAGGTCGCCCGCGTGGATGACGAATTCGACGTCCTTGAAGTAGGTATCGACGATCCGCCTGATCCTGTCATCACAACTCTTTAGATGGGTGTCGGAGATGACGCCGATCTTCATCTTCCTTTTCAACTTGCTGCGGAAAGAGATTCAACGAGTGTGCGAATTATATCCACTCGACAAGGCAAAAAACAAGTATTTTTTACGGACTTGTAGATTATAAGACCCTGCTTTTCATTTGACTTTTCGTCTTTTCCACCTTAATATCTTGCCAGCTTGGAGGAGATGCCATGATAGAGACGACTCTCGAGAAAATCGCCGAAAGAATACTCGCCCTCGACGAGGCATCGCTCGCGTCCCTGTGGTCGACCTACAAGAAAAGGATGGAAGATTTTGATTTTTCCAGAGAATGGGAGAAGTCCGTCATCGTCTTCTTTATCATCAACGCAGTGAGGGCCAAGAACCAGATCTTCAACGATAAACTCTTGAAGGCTCAGCAGGACGGCGAAAGGGTCAAACACCCTGCTACAAAGCCTGACCTCAAACTCGTCAAATCTTGAGACGCACGGACTTCTTCAACGATTCCCGATGAGACGTGTCCATGTAATCATCTCCGGCAAGGTCCAGGGTGTATGCTTCCGGGCCTACACCCAGGAGACCGCTGAGGCCCTGAAGCTGGCAGGCTGGGTCCGGAACTTGCCGAAAGGCGGCGTGGAAGCGGTCTTCGAGGGGCCTGAGGAAAATATCGCCAAGATGATAGAATGGTGCCGCCGCGGGCCGAGGTTCGCGAAGGTGGACTCCGTGGTCATAAAGGATGAGCCGTACACCGGAGAATTTGACCGTTTCAGTATAAGATATTGACCATTGTGAGGCATGGTTCGAGATGGTGACGACAGTTTCTTACCACGACGACCCTCGGTACGTCACACGCCCGGGGAAAGGTTACGACGGCGTCGTCTGTGTCAGCTATGGCGGCTATTACGGCACAGGCGTGCTTTTATCTGACGGCCATGCGATCCTGACCGCAGCGCACCTCTTCGACGAACGCAGCGGCACCACCGGTGTGACGTTCGAGACGCAATCCGGCATCCAGACGCTCGGCGCCGAAAAAGTCTTCTTGCACCCGGGGTATGACTCGGGCGGCAATAACGACCTTGCGATAGTCTGGCTCGACGGGTCGGCGCCGACCGACGCCGACCGCTACGAGATCTACCGCGAAAGCGACGAGGTCGGTCAGGAATTCACGGCGGTCGGGTACGGCAGGACCGGCACCGGGAATACGGGCGCCGCCGAAGACAACGACGACTATATACGGCTCAAGGCCGACAACCGTTTCGACGCGGATGCCTCGGCCCTCAAGAGCTATCTGGGGTCGTCCATGGCATGGACGCCGACCCCCGGCACACAACTTGTCGCCGATTTCGACAACGGGAAAGGTGCCAACGACGCACTGGGTCAGTTGATCCACCGCAGTGACCTCGGCCTGGGCCCGGACGAGGGCTTGGTCGCTCCTGGTGACAGCGGCAGCCCGGCTTTCCTCAGGGGGCAGATAGCGGGCATCGCCACCTACACCGCCAGCTTGATTGAAGGATCTTCCCATCCCGATGTCGATAATAGACTGAACAGCAGCTTCGGCGAGATCGCCTCCTGGCAGCGGGTGAGTGCCTACCAGAAATGGGTCGATCAGAGCCTGCGGGCAGAATACCAAGACGCACCCACCAAGCCCGCAGACGTCAAAAAGGAAGTAGTCGAAGGTGACAGCGGCACCACTTACGCCTACTTCCTCTTGCAGTTTATCGGCGTCCGCAGCAATCCCGACGAGATTCTCAGCGTCGATTACGCCACGCGTGACGGTACGGCGACGGCCGGGAGCGATTACATCGCCGCTAACGGCCGATTGAATCTCTATCCCGGTGAAAACGAAGCCGCGATTCCGGTAGAAATCGTCGGCGACACGACCCCGGAGCTCAACGAAATCTTTTCCTTGGATGTTTTTAACCCGGTGGGCGGGAGCTTCGGCGAGGGGGTACTCAAGCTGACGGCGGTGCGCACGATCATAGACGACGACGGTTGGGTCGGGTGAATCGGAAGACCGAAAGCCGCCTACCCTCGACATCGAATGGCCTCTACGCTCGCGCCTCCTTTAGAGCCTGCTCGAACCCGGGCATCGCCTTGGTGATTGTCGAGTCGTCGACGCAATAGGAAATCCGGAAGTGACCGGGGCCGCCAAAGCCGCTCCCGGGTACCGTGAGGATGTTCTTTTCCTGCAACCTGAGGACGAATTCGACGTCGTCCTCTGTCGGGCTCTTCGGGAATAGGTAGAAGGCGCCTTTTGGTTCCTCGAACTCGTACCCCATCGCCTTTAGTCCCCGGCACAGGAGGTCTCTTTTCCTCTTGTACTCTCCCACATCGACGACTGCGCCCTGGAGCCTTGCCACTATGCGCTGCATCAGGGCTGGGGCATTGACGAACCCCAGTATCCTGTTGCTCAGAATGAACCCCTCCATGATGCGCCTGAGGTCCGCCAGACCGGGATGGGCCGCGATGTATCCGATCCTCTCCCCCGGGATAGAGACGCTCTTCGAGTAGCATGAGGCGATGATGCTGTTCTCGTATTCCTTGAGTATGCTCGGAACGACGACACCGTCATAGACGATCTGAGCATAGGGTTCGTCTGACACCAGGTACACCGGCTTCCCGTAGACCCTTTGTTTTTCTTTAAGGAGGGCCGCCAGTTCACGGGTCATCGCCTCGTCATAGACCTTTCCTGTGGGGTTGTTCGGAGAATTGATCATAACAACCTTCGTCCTGCCGGTAACGGCTTTGTCCATCTCCTGCAGGTCCAGGGAGAAATCTTCTTTCGTCCTCACCGGACGGAGCACTCCGCCGTGATTGTCCGCGTAGAAGCGATATTCTACGAAGAATGGAGCGGGGACTACTACCTCGTCGCCGGGGTCGAGGAGCGTCTTGAGTATGACGTTGATCGCCCCGCCGGCCCCACAGGTCATGATTACTTTGTCGGCTGAGAGCTCGACGCCCTGCTCTTTCGACACGTATTCGGCGACGGCCCTCCTCGTTTCCGGATACCCCGCATTCGGCATGTAGGCATGTTTCCCGGGGGTCGTCATCGACGCGATTTCGCGCAAAAGGCGGTGGAACTCCGGGGGCGGCTCGAGATTGGGGTTCCCGAGGGTGAAGTCGAAAACCCGGTCCTCTCCATACTGGGCCTTCATCCTGAGGCCGTCTTCGAACATCTTGCGGATCCACGAAGACTGACTTATGAACTCCTCTATTTTTTTCGAAACAGTCATCGCCGGTTCTCCTTTGCCATGGTATGCGGGTCGCAATAGCATAACCGCTCGTTACAGTCAATAAAACCCCGGCCCATTAACCCTTGACATCCGGCAAGCTATCCTCTAAAAACTCCGAAAAGGTGACATATGAGGTGAATAAAAGGATGCCCATCTATGAGTTCAAGTGCAAGAACTGCGGAAGAGTCTTCGAAGTCTTATTCCGTACGCGGCAAGAAAAATTGAAGGTTTTATGCCCCGGCTGCCGGTCGGAAAAGGCGGAAAGGGTTATGTCCGTTTTCGGAAGCAAAGTCGACAAGGATATGCCGTCGGCGCCCCCCTGTGCCGCAACGTGTTCCGATTTCACGTGACGGCAGTAGTATCGGCGGCCGGAGGCCGCCTGACAACCATCCACAAAAAGAACGTATGATGTATGATACTGAAAAGCAAAGGAAAGCTGGCCGAAGGTCTGTACGCTGTCGGGGTCGCCGAGATTCCGGCCTATCTGACGGTCGGGAAGACTCCTGCCCTGTTCGATGCCGGCATGACTTTCCTGGGGCCTCGCTACCTCGCAGAAATAAGAGGCATTCTGAATGATGCAGGTCGACTTATCTTCAATTTTCTGACCCATTCCCACTACGACCATTGCGGCGCCGTGCCATATCTCAAGCGTCATATACCGGGCCTCAAAGTAGGGGCAAGCCGCCTCGCCGTGGACATCTTCCATAGGCAGAGCGCCGTCGAACTGATTCGTAGTTTGGGCAAGGATTATGAGGAGAGATACAAGGAAACGATCGACGGAGAAGATGTATCCTTCGACGGCCTTAACGTCGACATCCCCCTCGACGACGGCGTCGAGGTTGACCTGGGCGGAGGGTTAGGTTTTAAGGCTATCGCGACGCCGGGGCACACGAAAGATTCATTGACTTACTACATCCCGCGATTCAAGGCGGTCATCGCCGGCGAATCGGTCGGGGTTTTTGACAAGAACTTCACTATCCACCCGGAATTCACGGCCAGTTACAGGGATTACCTATCGTCTCTCCATAAACTCGCCCTCCTCGAGATCGACTTGATCCTGATGAGCCATTTTTTTGTACTCACCGGAGATGATGCCAAGGGGTACATGGCCAAATCGATAAAGAGGACGGAAGAGTTCCGAAAAAGGATAGAGGATTACTTGAACGAGGACGACGGAGACCGCTCGGTCGTAGTGAAAAGGATTTTCAGAGAAGACTACGAAGATACGGGGGCTATCCTCCAGGATGCGAGGCCCTACCTGATCAACCTGGAGGCCAAGGTCCGGGCGGTTGCCGAGGGCAGGTAGCGGAAGGCGATGCTTTTCCCTTGCGAATCCTCCGACTTTTGCTTATAAAGGCTTCGTTTCACGACCATCCCAGCATCTTTGAAAGGAGTTTTCTCGATGAATATTTTGATCTTTGGACCCAACGGAAGCGGAAAAGGAACCCAGGGTGCGGTCATCCAGAAGAAATTCGGCGTACCCCATATAGAGACGGGCGTTATTTTCAGGGAGAATATCGCCCGGGCAACGGAGCTTGGCAACAAGGCAAAGTCATACATAGATCGTGGTGAACTCGTGCCCGACGAGATCACGATCCCCATGATTCTCAACCGCCTCAAGGAGGACGACGCAAAGAACGGCTGGCTTCTCGACGGTTTTCCGAGGAACCTCGCCCAGGCGAAGGCCCTCTACGAAGCCCTCCAAAAGGATAACATGAAGCTCGACTACGTGGTCGAGATAGTATTGGACAGAGATACGGCCAAGAAACGCATCATGGGCAGGAGGCTATGCGCCGTCGACAACAACCACCCAAACAACATCTACATCGACGCCATCAAGCCCGCGGTTAAGGACGGGAAAATGGTCTGCCGTGTCTGCGGCTGCGACAAGCTGACGACCAGGGCGGACGACCAGGACGAAGCCGCCATCGATAAGCGGCACGGCATTTACTACGACACACAGACGGGAACCCTTGCCGCCGTCAATTTCTTCAAAGAAAAGGGGGTCCATGTAATAAGCGTGAACGGTCTTCCCGGCGTGCAAGAGGTCTCGGAAGAATTGCTGAAGAAGTTGCAGTAGGATTGCTGCTTCTTACAAAAAAGCCCCTCATATTCGGTGGAGGGGCTTTTTTGTCGGTGGACTGTGCTCTTATCCGATCAACCCTGCAGCGGAAAAGCTGTAATAATCTTCCAGGTTCTTTCCGATGATTATGTGGTCCAGTACCTTGATGTTCAGGAGGCTGCAGGCCTCGATTATGCGTCGTGTCAAGCGGATGTCTTCGCTCGACGGCTCAGTCTCGCCGGAAGGATGATTGTGTATTAGGATCACGGCTGAGGCGGAATGAAGCGAGGCCTCGCGTATGATCTCGCCAGGGTCGACGATGCTGGCGCTGACGCTCCCCCTGCTGACCTCTACGTGGTGAAGGGGTTTGTTCTTGATGTCCGTAAAAATGACACTGAATATCTCTTTGCGCGAGTCCCTCAGGTATGGGCCGTAGTACTCGGCCACGTAATCCACGATGTCGGACGGGTTCCTGACCCTCCGTTTCTTCCCCGCCCTTTCCCGCAAGAGGCGTTTTCCGATTTCGATGGCCGCCTTCACCTGCACGGCTTTGGCAGGGCCTATGCCGCTTATGCTGCATATCTCGGAGATAGGGGCATCGTCGAGTGCCCTGAATGAACCGAAGCGGTTTATCAATCGTCTGCCCAGTTCTTCCGCATCGACGCCCTCCATACCCGTCCTCACGATGATGGCAAGAAGAGCGGAATCCGTCAGTGTCTCAGGCCCGTTCCGCTGCAACCTTTCTCTCGGCCTTTCACTCCTGACCCACGTGCGTATCGGCCTTGACTCCCGGGAAGCGGCCCTCAATTCCCCGATTCTCTTCCTTAATTCCCGGCACCTGTCGGCGTCTTCGATCTTCAGGTCTTCGATGATCTTTCGCGACTCTTCGGCCGTAGGGCGACCCCTCCCGGCAGGATGCAGATACACCTTCCCCCGCCGACTCATCACGGGGAAGAGGGCCTTTTCGGCGAGTTGCTTGATTGTTTCTTCTTCGACCAGGCTGTCGGGGGCTTCGCCGGCCGTGTTTTCTCGACTTTTCATTTCACTTACTGCCGGTCAAGGATATCGGCGATGTCCCTAAAATTACTGTAGTGGAAGCATGCCCTGCTGTTCTGCCGGCATTTTTCGTAGAGGATTCCCTTACCGAAGACCATATCGGCGTACTGCGTCGGACAGACATCGGAGTACCCGTCGCCTATATAGACGATCCTTTCGTATTCGGAGCGTTCATTCTGCAGGATCATACTCTTGCAGGTTCCGCACCGGCCGCATTCGTCGTTGGAGCAGGGAAATTCGATCGAGACCGAAAAACCTCCGTTGAAACGCAGGACGTTCGAAAAGAATTCTATGTCCCCGAGGCCGTGGCGCTCCAGGATCAAGCGGATGTAAAAGTCGAGACCGTCGGACACGACCTTGAAGCCAAACCCCCTTTGCTTGCAGAACCGGTAAAAATCGGCAAAGGTCGGGTCCATGGTGTTCAGACCTAGGGTGTACTCAGCCATCTCCCGCGACTCGGCCTTCATGAGCGAGGCGATCCTCCGGTATGCCGCCATCGAACCGATCTTGCCGGATGCATAAGAGTCGTCGAGCTCCCTCCAGTCACCCTTCATGAAGCGCTTGATAACTTCATGACCGATATCTTGCGTGCTGATGGTGCCATCAAAATCGCTCAGAACAAGGGTTTTGCCCGTCATTTCTTCGACCTTCCGAATAACATGTAGGCCCCAAGAATGATCAAGAGGGCGGGCAAGACGTATGTCGTCAAGTCGCCGATTTTGACGTACCAATTCTCGAACACCAGGAAAGCGACGCCCACCGCCCCTATTATCCACCCGACGGCATCACGTACATTCTGGAACAACGTCGCCGCCGAGATGACGATCAACAGGACAGGCCAGCTCTTCGCGAAATTGTAGATGTTGAGACTGTTGAGCAGTATCAATACTCCAAGCGCTATAAGGATAAGCCCCCCCGTTAGGATCTGTCTTCTTGCTCTCGGTTCCACCTGTTTTCCTTTCTTCTCGTTTACATGAGTTTTCTTTTTACTGATGCAGTATGTACACTGTCCATACTCATTCTTTCTTATCCGCAAGTTTCATGAAGGGCTTGAAAAGGTCTATCGGCACGGGGAAGATGGTCGTGGAATTATTTTCGGTCCCGATCTGTACCAGAGTTTGTAAATACCGGAGCTGTAAAGCGATCGGTTGGTCGGAAATGACGCGAGCGGCATCGGCGAGTTTTTGCGCTGCCTGGAACTCACCTTCTGCGTTGATGACCTTGGCCCGCCGTTCCCTTTCCGCCTCGGCCTGCTTGGCCATCGCCCTTTGCATTTCCTGCGGCAGGTCTATGTACTTCACCTCCACGTGGGTTACCTTGATGCCCCAGGAGTCGGTGCTCCTGTCCAGGATTTCCTGGAGCTGAACGTTGAGCTTTTCCCTCTCCGCCAGGATCTCGTCGAGCTCGACCTGGCCGCAGACGCTCCGTAGAGTCGTCTGGGAGAGCTGCGACGTCGCATACAGGTAATTCTCGACTTCGATGATGGCCTTGTTGGCATCAACCACCCGGAAATAGACCACGGCGTTCACCTTGATAGATACGTTATCCCGGGTGATCACGTCCTGCGGCGGGACGTCCATCGTGATGGTTCTCATGTCTACCCTAACCATCCGGTCGACGACGGGGATGAGGATGATCAATCCCGGACCTTTCGTGGCGATTACGCGACCCAACCTGAAGATGACGGCCCTCTCGTATTCATTGAGAATTTTGATGGCTGCCGACAAAAACATCACGACCAGAATGATTATTACCAGAAGAGTGTACATGTACATATTGAAATACCTCCCGATTTATTTGACTTCTTCAACTATCAGTTTGAGGCCCTTCATGCCGAGAACTTTTATCCTCGAACCCTCGCTTATCCCTCTTTCGCTTTCTGCATTCCAGTACTCACCCCCGACCAATACCTTCCCTTCCTGATGTACGGCTGTGACGGCGACACCCTCCTTGCCGACCATGCCTTCCATGCCAGTTTCCGGTTTTCGTAACTGGGCCTTCACGGCAAGCGAGATGACGGCGACGAAAAAGAGAGATACGAGCACGACCGCCGGAACCATGACTTCAAGCGATACCCTGAGCGCGGGGTCGGGCGATTCATAGAGGATTAGTGATCCCAGAATCAGCGAAACGATCCCGCCGATGGTGAGTATTCCGTGACTCACGACCTTGACTTCGGCGATAAAGAGGATTATCGCCAGCAGGATCAAGAGCACGCCCGCATAATTGACCGGTAATGTCTGCAGGGCGAAAAAAGCTAGAATAAGGGAAATTCCCCCTACGACTCCCGGGATTACCGCACCCGGATGGGCAAACTCGAAGTAGAGCCCGGCGAGACCTATCAACATCAGCAGATAGGCGATATTCGGGTCGCTGATCGTGGTCAGGACTCTTTCACGAAAACCCATTTTCTTCCGGTTGACAACGGCACCTTTCGTCTTTATGGTCGTTTTGCCGGAGGCCAGCATAACCTCCTTTCCGTCAACCTGATGCAGGAGACTTTCCACGTCCGGGGCGACGTAATCGATGACACGGAGCCGCAAAGCCTCTTCGGCGGTCACGGACACGCTTTTTCTTACGGCCTTTTCGACCCACTCGGCATTTCTGCCCCTTTGCACGGCGATTCCCCGGGCATACGCCGTCATATCATTGACAACTTTTTCGACCATCGTTTCATCCATCTTGCCGATACCGATACCCACGGGGTGGGCGGCCCCGATATTCGTTCCCGGGGCCATAGCGGCGATGTTGGCCGCCACCGTGATGATCGCACCGGCGGATGCGGCCCTTGCTCCCGAAGGGGAGACATACACAAAAACAGGGATCTTCGAATTGAGGAGGGATTTGACGATATCCCGCATGGCACTGTCGAGTCCACCCGGCGTATCCAACTCGATGATCACCCCGGCGGACCCGTCTCGCGTCGACCCCTCGATGCTCTTTACTATGTACTCCGACACGGGCGGGGTGATTGCCGAGTTCACCGAAATCATGTCGAAGACCGGCGGCTTGCCGTCCGCCCACGACGCGGAATATCCTAAAGCCTGGGAAAGCACCAAAAAAAACGATGCAACGAGAATCCGACGCGCTCTCATCCTAAGCCGTTCCTTTCAATCATTGCTTCAGTCTCTTTGTGATCTCCTGAACGTCTTCCCAGACCTGCTTCTTAGCGTTCGGGTTTCTCAGGAGATAAGCCGGGTGATAGGTTACCATGAGGTCTATGGATCCGTAAGAATGGAATCGCCCTCGCAGGACCGACACGGCCGCTTCCGTCTTGAGAAAAAAATGCGCTGCCACCGACCCAAGGGCACAGATCACCCTCGGTTTTATGATCTCGACCTGCCGACAGAGGAAAGGGGTGCATGCATCCTTCTCCTCCGGGTTGGGTACGCGGTTCCCGGGCGGACGACACTTGACTATGTTGGCGATATAAACGTCGTCCCGCGAAAGACCCATGGCGTTGATTATCCGTGTCAGCAACTGACCCGCCCGGCCGACGAAAGGCCTCCCCTGACGGTCTTCCTCTTCGCCCGGCCCCTCGCCGACGAACATCAGGCGTGCATCGGGGTTCCCTTCTCCGAACACCACGGTCCTCCTTGTAGTCCATAGGGGGCATCTGCGACAGGACCGGAGCTCTTCTTCGAGGGCCGCCAACTGTTCCACCCGAGACGCAACCTCACCTGACGACTCGCCTTCTCCCGGCGCGTCGGCCGTCGTCCTCCTCTCCGTCGAAAACCTCTGTGCCTTCCCGCCTGTATCGACGGCTTCCAGAAGATAACCTTTCAGGGAACCGACAACCTCGAGCAGTTCGGAGCGAAGGCCCTCCTGGATCCCCCTTCCCCTCATTTTCCCGCCCTCGCCCTTAAGGGATTGATACGGCTGAGGATCCTGTCCGCCACCTCTTTCTTGTCCAAGAGGGGGAGAGACTCGATCCTCCCCTCACGATCGATGAGCTTGACGATATTCGTATCCGCCTGGAACCCGGCTTCCGGTGAACTCAGGTCGTTGGCGACTATCAAATCCATGTTCTTGGAGATCAGTTTGGCATGGGCGTTTTCGGTCAGGTTCTCGGTCTCCATGGCAAAGCCGATGAGAATGCGGTTGCCCTTCACACGTCCGACTTCGGCGATGATGTCGGGATTCCGCTCCAGCTCAAGAGTAAAAGTCCCTTCTTTTTTCTTTATCTTCGAAATGGATATTCTTGCCGGTCTGTAATCGGCAACGGCGGCCGCCTTTATGATCACAGTCGCCTCTTTCAGGCAGTCCATGACGGCGTCACGCATCTCGACGGTGCTCCCGACGGAAACAAACTTTACGCCTCTGGGCCGTGGCAGGCTGGAAGGGCCGCTTATGAGCGTTACATTCGCCCCCCTTCTTTTCGCCATGACGGCCACTGCATACCCCATCTTGCCCGACGAATGATTGGAAATAAACCGGACGGGGTCGAGCGGTTCCTGTGTCGGCCCTGCGGTCACCAGGATGTTCTCTCCTGCAAGGTCCTTCTCCGTCAGGATCGACTCTACTGCCTCGCAGATATCTCCGAGCGGTGGGAGCCGTCCGGGTCCCTCCGCTCCGCAGGCCATCTCTCCTTCGCTTGCTTCGAGGATTTGATAGCCTCTCCCGGAAAGAGCTGCCATGTTGTGCCTGACAATCTCGTTTTGGTACATATTGACATTCATCGCGGGGCAGAAGAGCACCGGTTTTTTCGACGCCATCACCGTCGTCGATAGGAGGTCGTCGGCCAGTCCGGCCGCGACCTTGCCGAGTATGTTCGCTGTCGCGGGAGCGATGACGATGACGTCAGGATAATCGGCAAGGGATATATGTCCGATTCCACTGCCCTCCGTCAAGGCGAACATGTCCAAATAAACCGGGTTTCCCGACAGCGCCTGCATTGTCAGAGGGGTGATGAACCGGCCGGCATTGGCCGTCATAACGACCTTGACTTCGGCGCCGGCCTTGAGGAATTCCCTCGTCAGCTCCGCCGACTTGTATGCGGCGATCCCGCCAGTTATGCCGAGTAGAATCTTCTTGCCCTTCAGCATCGTCGTTCCTTTCAGGCCGTTAAATGTCGGAGGCCCAACGCTCCGAAGTACAGGGCGAAGACTACCATGACCGAAGCACAAACACCGATGACGGCTCGGTAGATTGTGCCGCTGATGCGACCTTTTCCGCGGGAAACCAGGACGGACACCATACTGTACCATCCCAGGTCCGCGGAGATGTGCCCGATAAAGAAAAGAAGGACACCGAGTACGCCGAATTTTAGCGATATGGCGACGTATCCAAGGCCTATCGTCACCCACCACACGGTCCAGTAAGGATTTGCGATACTGGTTAAAATCCCCGCAAGGACAGGATTCCTTGACATCCCCCGAGGGATCGTCAGGTCGATCTCAAGGTTTTTGATATCCTTGAACATACCGTAAGAAAGCCAGAGAAGAAACGCGCCGCCCGTCAAACTGAGGACTCCGACCACCCTGGGATGTCCGATGACATCGGCAAACCCCAGCACGAAGACCGCAAGCAGGGCTATTTCCAAAAGACCGTGACCAAGGATGATCAACGGTCCGGCGAGAAACCCCCTTCTGAGGCTTTCGCTGATCGTCACGGTCAGGACCGGGCCGGGCATGACAGCACCCGACAAGGCTACCATGAATGAGGAAAGAGCAATGCCGGCCAGACTTTCCAACGGACCGCTTTCCCAAAAAAGAATGATTTTCAACGGTATTTATGAACGATTATATAACAGGGAACCCAAACAAGGTCAAGGCATTAAACTCCCTTCAGGCCTGTATAACCAGTTTATAACCCGTTCACCAACCGCATCGTCCCTCTTTTTTTCTTGAAAAATTTCTCTTCCTTTAGTACCCATTCGGCCGGAGCCGGCCTGCTTATCCCTCGGAAGGCCATCTCGATCATCGCCGTAAGGAAAGGAATGCTATGAAAATTTTCACCGCCCGGTCCTGGGCTTATCTGTCTGTCGTCCTCCTTGTCGTCATATCTCTTGTCCTGTTTACGCCCTATTTTGAAGTCTTCAAGCCGGATGTCCGCTTCGTCGGTCCCGTCGACCGGGTCGGCCAGGTCAAAACCGTAACCATAAACGTGTCGGACCCGGACAGCGGACTTCGTCACGTCGGAGTCAGTATTGCCCAACACGGCATAGCCTATACGCTCGCCTCGCTCGATTTCCCCGAGCAAGGGACGAAGCATAAATCTTTCACTGTCGAACTCAACCCCAGGAGCCTCATATTTCGCGACGGCGAGGCGCTGATCACGGTGACCGCCTCGGACCGTTCTTTGTTCGGCAACACGGCCCGTCTCGAGCAAAGGGTCGTCATCGACCAGGTGCCGCCCCAGATTTCGCTTCTGAGCTCATACCACAACATCTCCCCGGGAGGCTCCTGTCTTGCCGTCTACAGTATCTCGAAAGAGACCGAAAAGAGCGGGATAAAGGTCGGAGGTGACTTCTTCCCCGGCTATCCTGCCGTCAGCGGTGATAATAAAGTCTACCTGGCGTTCTTTCCGGTACCCCTAAACCCGGATAAAGGCTCTCTACGTATCGCAGTTTACGCGAGAGACCCGGCGGGCAATGAGGCTACGGTGTCGGTACCACATCATCTCAAGCCCAAGAAATTCAGGAGCGACAGCGTGGAGGTCTCCGACGCTTTCCTGTCTAAAGTTGTGCTCGAGTTCCAGCAGCAGGACCCCGGCCTGAGGGGCAAATCGCCGGTTGAGACGTTCGGCTACATCAATGAAACGCTGAGAGAAGAGAACTCCAAAGCGATTCAGGCAGTCTGTACGAAAACCTCCGCCGTCAGACTCTGGCAGGGTCCATTTTTGAGGATGAAGGAAGCGGCACCCATGGCGCTTTTCGGCGATAGGCGGACCTATACCCACCATAGACAGAAAATAGGGGAAAGCATCCACCTCGGCGTCGACCTGGCTTCGACGGCCCATGCGCCGATCGAAGCCGCAAACAGCGGCGTCGTCGTCTTTTCGGGGAATCTCGGCATCTATGGGAATGCCGTCGTCATCGACCACGGCCTCGGTATTTTCAGCCTGTACGGTCATATGAGCGAGTTGAAGGCGGTTGAAGGACGTCAGGTGGCAAAAGGCGACGTGATCGGCACGAGTGGTGAGTCGGGCTTTGCCGGCGGCGACCATCTCCATTTCAGCATCCTGGTAGGCGGCCGCTTCGTCGACCCGGTCGAGTGGTGGGATCCTCACTGGATCACCGACAACGTCGAGAAGAAACTTTCGCAGGCCTCTTTATATGAAAATATTCACAACTC
>DIEZ01000001.1 GCA_002418885.1 Syntrophaceae bacterium UBA5761 | reverse complement strand
AGTTGTGAATATTTTCATATAAAAGCGGCCATATCCGCATCCGAACCGTTGGGAACATGACAGTACCCCCAGGCCGTATGCCTGCCTTTCGGGCTCCGGGAATGGTCGAATAGACTCGGTTGCGCCAGCACTACGTACGGTTCCGGCGGTATTTCGCCCCTATTTACGTAATGTATGGAGGTCGCGATCTCCGCGTGCGAATTTCCCAGGTGGATTGTGCCTGCCCTTCGGCAGAGGTCGGACTTCCAGGGAATAGGCTCCTGCAAGGCCCAGTCTATTTTATAGACGCCCGGTCCGTAACGAAACCCGGCCAACCGTCGCCGGTAATGTTCCGTAAGGTCCAAACCGCGAAGGTTCAATAACTGCTTGGGTGCGACGTCAAAAAAATAATATGTCGCTGGCGGCATATCTTTCAAAGAGCGAACCGGCCTGTCCGTGACGATTTCGCCGCCGCCTTCCAGAAAACAACGAACCAAGGCATCGGACAGGTTCTGTGACCCGCCTTTTACAAAAGGCCACCCCACCGCATGGGCCAATGTTGCAAGGATGATCCCAAAAGCCGCCGTCGCGGGTTGGTGAAGGGGGATCATGGCATGGGCGGCAAGCCCGGAAAAAAGCGCCAAAGCGCGCTGGGTTGCAAAAGTCCTTTTTCCAAGACTCTGTGCGGGGAAAAGGGCCTTTGCCGCAAATTTGGCCAGCAAAAGCGGGGCGGCGGGTAGGGGTAACGGCCGCAACAGCAACGATAATAGTCTTTCGTGGCGCTCGACAAACGGCTGAAGAAGATCTTTGTATGCCCTGCCGTCCCGACCCAAGGCATCGGCAGTGATGTCCAGGGAGCGGTGCAGGAAAACGGCCGAGCCGTCCTCAAACGGGTGGGCCAACGGTATTTCAGGGTCGACCCAGGAAAGGCCGCTACGATGAAGTTCCAGCGACCTAAAAAAAGCCGACGAGATTGCCAGCGGATGAACTGTGGAACAGACGCCATGAACGAAACCGGGCAACGTCAAAGCCGCGGATCGACAACCGCCGCCGATGGTTTCTTTCGCTTTCAGCAAAACCACCGACGGAAATTTTCTGCGGAGCGTTATCGCGGCAGCAAGGCCGTTGGGGCTGCTGCCCACGACGACAGCGTCATAATGTTGCTTGTGAGGACCCAATTTCTTGACAGCTCTTAAGGGAAAATTCGCCGCAGCCAATACGGAAGCAGATACAGTGAAGACCCGATAGCGCCGCAATACCGGACATTTTGCGCTTGGCGCCACCGGACATGAGGGTCGATCAGCACATTGCGCTGTTCGACTCCGGCTTCGACGCCAAGGCGCGAGGCAAGATTGTCGAGCGTCCGATGCCAGAATTGATCCTCCCGTCGCGACGCACCCAACCGAAAACCGACCTCCATGACGGGGTCGGAGGCGCGGAAGACCGGATGCACCTGAATGATCGTTCCGCCGTCCGCGCGAAAGCTGCTGAAGTTTATCCAGCCGTGGAGCATGTGCCCCGGACCGTGGAGAAGCAAAAGGAGTGGTCATCGGCGTAGATCACGATGATGCCGGTTGCCATAACCATCGGCCCCCCCAGACTGAGATTCAGAAGCGCCGTTGCGCCGGGGGCGATAGGGCCGCCGCCGGAGGTGAACAGCCTGTTGCCTTTTGGCCAGAAATTCGGGAACTCTCTGCGCCAGAGGGCAATGATCGTTTGCGGCGCCATAGCTTCATTTTTGGTCTTGATACAGTACTTCTTTTCCCAAAGGCGGCCGAAGCCATTGACGGGGCTGGTTACTTTTCTGCCGTTGACATTGACGTTCATCGCCTCCACCGGAACGGCGCCGATAGCGACGTGTTCGACACTTCTTGCCCAGCCGGGAACGGGAGGTCCCGTGTATGCAGGAAATGCAGGGTCCCGGGGGCTGATTCTGATTCTAAAAGGAAGTCTCTCCAATGCCTCCGATTCCGTGTCGAAGATCTCCATGGCCGCATCGAGAGATGTCAGGCGAAAGACGTCCCTGAGAGGCGCGGAGAGATGGCAGGCTGCCAGCCCGATCTTTTTTTGCTCAAGAACGGCGGCATTGACAAGCAGGAGGATTGCTCCTTCTGAATCCATGTGGTCGAGAAGGCGGAAATTCCAAAGGACATTTTGATATCTTCCTTCGTTCATTTTCGGCAAATGACCGCGCCAGGGCTTTTCCGCAGGCGCTATTCAGCGGTCCCTGCACATCCAGAATCAGGGTTTCCCGGTCGGCAAGCCTCGAGCTTATGGCCGCGTTATTGTCAGTCATAGGCTGCACCCTTTCCTTTCTTTCCCGCGTCTTTACGGAAGCCGAATCGTACACCGATTATTCTCCCTGCAGGTTAGCATAAAATCACGTCTGTTCAATACTAATTTATGTCAATGAATACGTCTACATACAACTGTGGTAGGATGCGATGCCGAGAGAGGCCGTCGAACGCAAAAACTTCGCCTGTGACGGTCGTCATCGTCCGACACCGTCAGTATCCGGCAATGTTTCTCGCCGTCGCCATTCATGTGGGCATACCAGCCGCAGGTATCTGTTTCCAGTTGACCTTTTCAGGCGTATTGCGCTACAGGCAAATACAGATCCGGGATGATACGCCTGCTGCAGAAGGCGTCACCTATCGAAAGAAGGGTCACTGATGGATGAAAAAAGATTCGCTCCCGGCCGCGGTCGCGGTCCCACCACCGCGACGCGGCCTTCATTGGCAACCCGGCCCCGGAGGCGTCTCTCTTCCCCCCCCCGCGGGTCAATTTCCGCCCCGGCGAGGCGTCGATGACGGCGCCTGATTTCGGGAGCTATTCGCTGGCTATGTTTTGCGGGGAGGAGCGGGTTTTCATGTCCCGCGAACCGGGCCTCAAGCCCCTGGCGGAATGGCTGGACATATTTCGGGGCAGGCACCGGAATTGCCTCCTCCACGACAGAGTCGTCGGACTGGCGGCGGCGAGGCTGATTGCTTATTCAGGGCTTGTGACCGCCGTGACGGCCCGGGTGGCCTCTTGGCTGGCCCGGCGCTTCCTGGGCGGGGAGGGGATATCCCTTCACGCCGAGCAGATGGTCGACAGCATCCTCACCGAAGACCGGACGGCGGTCTGTCCGGAAGAGGTCATCGCCATAGATACGCTGGACCGGGACGAGTACCTGAAGCGAATCTACCGGCTCATCGGGTATGACCCCCTCGAATACGAGCACTGTCGGGGGCAGTGCGGCTATACGCCCTGGTGCCGGGAGTGTATGAAATCTCGGGGGCTTTTGTGATGAGGGGCGGGATGGAGCAATGCGAAATTGCCGGTCCGGGTTGACGCGGTGTTAGATGTTTTCTTCGAAATAATCGCCGTCGACCTTTTTGACCGGATACAACGAAACGGTGGATACGCCGACATCATACTCGATCATCAGATTTGTAAGTTGTTCGCCGTCAATAAGAACGATCTTGCTGCCGATCTGGGAAACATAGCTTCGCGCATCATCAGTGAATCTGGAAGTAGTGATGAAAATGCCCTTAGTTGCTCTTTGGGCCTGGAGGGCACCCGCAAACTGCATGACATCAGGGCGACCGACCGGGTTGTTATCCCATCGCTTGGCCTGAATATAGACGACGTCGAGGCCGAGTTTATCCTCTTTTATGATCCCATCTACTCCGCCATCGCCACTCCGGCCGATGGCCTTACCAGCGTCGGCACGCGAACCGCCGTAACCCATTTTGACAAGCAGTTCCACGACGACGCGCTCGAAAAAGGACGGGGATATTTTCTTGAGCCTGCCGAGCAATTCACCGGCCAATTCGTCCCGGAGGTTTTCATAGGCAGATTCCAAGGCCTCTGACGGAGTAATTGCTGAAAGGTCAGATGTCCCTTTGGGCTCGGTTGCCTTATCGCCACCTCTTGTCCCTTTGAGCCTTTGAAATTCGAGGAACTCGGGATATTGCTTGAGGAGTTTTACATTGATGGCCTCGGGTTGCTTTTTGAGGAGGTCTCTTCCCCGGTCGGTGATTCGATAAAATCCTCTGCGTGTCGCTTCAAGGAGCCCTGCCTTTTTCATGTACGTCGATGCCCACCCGACGCGGTTAACAAAGGTTGACTGTATCCCGCTTGGGAGCATTTCCTTGAGGTCTTCGTCGGAAAGGCCCAATTCCGCGGCCAAGGCTTCGACGGCCTCACTTGTCGATGCTTCAGTTCCTTTTTTCGCCGCAAACCGAAGAAGCGGCAACATCAAGCTCTGATAATCCGGGATGGCCATTCGTTTTTCTCCTTATGATTTTATCTGTCCCCAGCTGCCAATATCACCTGCTGTTACGGAGCGTCGGCGGAATAGCCGTCAAGTGGAGAGTCTTGTCCGCTCCGACCTTTATATCGTCTTTGGTCGCCATGCCACAGATCGAATAGCGGACCCGCCTCCCATCTTTTGTCACGAAATCATGTTCTCCCGCCGGTCTTCCCGTTCGTGTTGCTCTTTTCAATCTCCGGCAAGGCATCGCTGTCTTGAGTTGACTCGAGCAAATGGCGCTGATCCTCGTCATCATGAAAAAATGCCCAGGTACCCGGACACCACGCTGCGTAACATGACGTGGAAAATTCACGCCAACAATCCTTAATATTCCCGGCGTGAAGCGTTTATCTGTAGAATCGCCCCTTCCACTCGGCGCCTTCTTTCCCCCAGAAACGGATTGCCGATGTCCATGTCATGGCAAGGTAAGAAGTACCGATCAGAGGCATGGCCGCGGCAAAGGTTTTGGGCACTCCATAGAACGTGAGCGTCGGCAGATAACTTAGGGCCATGACCCCAAGAGAGGCAACGGAAACGACCCTGGCCGTGGTCGACGGGAAAAACAAACCCGCAACCGGCAGCCAGAACGCTGTTATCATCAAGACTGTGCACAAAAGCAGCAAGAAAAAGGAGTAGCGAAGCTGTGTGAAGGCAGAGCGGGCTACCATGTTCCAAATCGCCCTCGGATGGTCGTATGGGCGTAAACTTCGCGCAGAATGCGTGATGCCGACCCAGGTGCGAAAACCATGGGCCTTGACCCGTTTGGCAAGGGCGCAATCGTCGATCAGCTTGCCCCGCAAGGCCTGGAAGCCGCCGATAGCGTCGAGCAGGCGGGTTTCCAACAGGATGCAGCCGCCGGCAGCGGCAGCCACTCCGGAGGAACTGGAATTGGAAAGACTGAAGGGGTAGAGGAGCTTGAAGAAATAGATGAAGGCCGGCATGAGTAATCGTTCCGAGAAGTTTTTCATGCGCAGGGCAGCCATAAGAGAGATAAACTGGATGCCCTCTTCGGCCATCTTTTTTCGAAGCGCAACAAGAATGCCCGGTTGCAGCTCGATATCGGCGTCGAGGAGCAAGGTCAGCGGCGTCTGGACATGGCTGAATCCTTGCTCGACAGCCCAGAGTTTGCCTGTCCAGCCTGCCGGTAGAGGTTTACCCGAGACGATCCGCAGATTCCGACCCATCGTCCGGCGGGCTATTTGAGGCGTCCCATCTGTCGATTGGTCATCCACCAGGATGACCTTGAGTCGTTTCCCCTGGGTCTCTAATGCGGAAAGAGTGGCCGCAATCAGTCCCGCTTCATTCCGGGCGGGAATAACGACCGTTATATCACTGAGATCCTCATCAAACGAGGGAATGTCGGCGTCCAGAACCTCGCCTGTACCCCAGGGACGCCAAGGCGAAACAAGGATGCCGAACCAGAGCGCTGCGCTAATCAGAGCTAGATATGTCCATTCCATTGTTACGACCCAGATGTTAGCCGGAGGTATGGTGAATGTCAAGGTGATTCGTTAGAGATTATTTAATGATTTCAAGATAGATTGCACTTACAGCGGGCGGGTGAAGGGAAAGAGTTTTGCTGGGTTTCTTCAGCTGTGCTCCCGGATTCATCTGAGCGGCAGGTCGCAAAAACTGATCCGCCGGATTTTCGCGGCGGTAAGCGCCCGGCGGAAGGTGGGGTCGACCAGGGCGGCAAATTCCAGGACATGCCGGCTGTGGCCCGACTCTCTGCTTAGTTCCGGGCAGGAGCGGACGGCGGGATGGAAATACATCTCCGTCACCCCGGGGGGCAGGCAATCCAGAAAGCGCAGGACCTTTTGCAGCCCCATCGAGCCGGTGTCGCCCAGCCCGAAGACGAAGTCGTTCGATTGCACTCCCGCCTCCCGGATTTTTCTTCTCAGCAGGCCCACCCAGGGAAGGAGAAAAAGCCAGGAGGCTATCTTCCCGGCAGAGCAGGAAACCGACCATGACCTTGCGGGCTCGTAGGGAAGCCGGAGGGCTTTCAACCCGTATTCCGCCCCGACCTTCAGCACGAGGTCGGCGACGGTGGGATGGAGATGCATGTGTTTATGACAGTTAGCGTGGTCGAGCGCAAGCCCGGTTTCTCGAAAAAGCTCGAACTGGGCGCGGATCTCCCGTTCCAGTTGCCGGCGGACGCCCGGGCGAAAAAAAAACCGGACACCCGATTCGAAGAGCCGCGAGGAGAGCCTGCCGTCCGGCCCGACCAGATCGGGGATCGCAGAAGGGGGCGAAACGGGTCGGCTTCCGGTGAGGACGATGTGCAGTCCTACCTTGAGGTTCGGCAGGCGTAGCGCTCTTTCCGCTGCGTCCGTCGCTTCTTCCGCCCCGACCATCAGGCTGGCTGTACCTAACACGCCATTTACATTAGCTTCCTCGACCGCCTCGTTCACTGCCGGGGAAAAGCCGAAGTCGTCGGCGGTGATGATTAGCGCCCTCACGACTCCCTCCTCGCCAGCCTGCCGTCCCTTCTGAGCGTAAGACAGGCATTACGCCAGACCACGGTCCTTTTCGTCAGGGCGACGGCCCAGGAAGCAAGCGCCGCCACATCCCTAACCGGAAGAAGCCACAGCGCCCTCAGTCCTTCTATATCCTTTATTTCCCACTTCAGTATCGCCGCCGCGCCGGCCAGGCGGAGGAGAACAGCCAGGCCCAAGATCGCTATCCCCGGCCAGTCCGCCAACCGGTAAGCCGCCAGAAGGACTGCGAAGGGCACGGAGCGGGTCACGACGGTGGAAAAGAAACCGACGGGGTCGGCCGCCCTCGTCTTCTGGTCCCATAAGACCTGGTAGTTCCACCATTGGGCCGCGCCCTTGACGTCCATCAGTATTTCCACCCAGTAAGGGACAAGGACCATCCGCTTTCCGTTGTCCAGGAGACGTCGGCCCATCTCGTAATCCTCAGCCAGGTATTCGGAGAGACCCTCAAATCCTCCGATACTCGCCAGGTCTTCCCGCCTTACCGCGACCGACGACCCCAGGCAAAATTTCGCGGCCCCGGTCACGTAAGCGAAGATGACGCCGGGAACGAAGTCGGCATTGAAGGAGAGGAGACACAGTTTTTCATACCATCGACCGGCCGTGGTTGCCTTGTATGGGGTGCAGACGTAGCCGATTTTCCGGTCTGCGAGGGGCGCAACGATCCTCTTCAGGTAGTCGCGGCCGAGCCGGGTGTCGCTGTCGCTTATCACCAATACATCGTGCCTTGCATGGCGCAGCGCCCCGGTGAGGTTGTTGACCTTGCCGTTCAAACCCACCACGGTATTTTCGATGACCAGGTCGACCCTCTCCGGGAACTCCTGCCGAATCTTCTGCATGACCGGGATAGCGGGGTCATTCTCATCCTGGGCGGACAGGACGACCTGGTACTCGGGGTAATCCTGCGAGCAGGTGCTCCGCAGGTTCTCTTCGAGGCCCTTGTCGAGCCCGCAGATCGGCTTCAGGATAGTCACGCCTGGCCAGCCGCCGGGCGGCGCCTCGACCCTCTCTGAGGCATGGGCCTGAAAACGTCGCATCGTGAGAAAACAGAGAAACCCGTAGACTGACCCTACAATGACGGGAGCCAGGAGTATCCACTGGAGAAAGTCAAGCTCCATCGATGTAACCGTGTTGCCGGTACCAGTCGATGGCATCGCGGAAGGCCTCCCTGATCGGCCTCGGCCGGTAACCAAGCTCCAGCTGTGCCTTTTCCGTCGAGAAATACATTTTCTTGCGGGCGAGGCGGACGCTCGTCAGGTTGACCCAGGGCTCTTTGCCGCTGACCCTGGACCAGGCTTCCGCGATCGCGGCAACCGCCAGGACAAGGTTGTGGGGCAGGCGTATCCGGGGAGGCTTGCGGCCGGCGATCTCGGCGATCTCGGAGAGGGCCTCTTTCAAGGTCAGGTTGGCGCCGCCCAGGATGTACCGCTCGCCGACTCTGCCCCGTTCCAGTGCCAGGAGGTGGCCCTCCGCCACGTCTTCTACGTGCACGAAATTCAGGCCCGTATCCACGTAAGCGGGCATGCGCCCGGAAGCTGCGTCTATGATCATGCGCCCCGACGGCGTCGGCTTTATATCCCTCGGTCCCACCACCGTGGAAGGATTGACGATGACGACAGGGAGGCCGCGGCTCTTGACCAGTTCTCTTGTTTCGGCCTCGGCCAGGAACTTCGAACGCTTGTAGTGGCCGATCATGTCGGCAAGGGTGACGGGGGTTTCCTCATCGGCGGGACTTTCGTCTTTGTTCGAGCCCAGTACGGCGACGCTGCTCGTGTAAACTATCCTTTCCACTCCTGCGTCGGCCGCGGCGAGGACGATATTGCGGCTCCCGGTGACATTGACCTCGTACAGTTCGTCGGGGTGGGGCACCCAGAACCGGTAATCGGCGGCAACATGGAACAGTACCGAGCATCCCTTGACGGCCTTCTCCAGCGATGAACAGTCCCGCAGGTCCCCATGAACCACCTCGACCGGCAGCCCCTGGAGGTTCCGTCGGTCGCTTTGCGGCCTGACCAGAGCCCGCACTTCGTGTCCCGCAGATACCAGTTTTCTCAACACGGCCGACCCGATGAAGCCCGTCGCCCCCGTTATCAGGGTCTTCATAAATCCCGGTCCCTGCGATGTCGATGGGTTATTCTGTGAAACAAAGCACGTTTCCTTCCACAACCGCTGCGACTTGCAATGCCTTTAGTGCTGCCCGGTAATTTTTCCCCAGCCTGATGAGACCAGCGATCTCCCCGGGCCGCGAGACCAGGCGCAGCATCAGTCTGAACAGACGCACCCTTCCAAACGCATCTATGGATTCCAGGGCGCTTACAGGTACCGGAGCTTCCAAAGTGTCGGCTATTGCCCTCACCGCCAGAAAGGGAATGCCGGCCTTCACGGCCTCTCTTGCGACAGCTGCACTCTCCATATCGATCCCTGCCGCGCCCGTCTGGGCGAGAATCTTGAGCTTTTTCGGCTTGTCTGCGATGATGGAGTCGCATTCGGCCAGGTCCCCGTCATTCACGGCGACGCGGGCAGCGAGACTGCCGGAAAGTCGTTCTCTCCACGCAGTGTCGGTTGGATAAACACTGCCGTCGGCTGCTATGACGTTCCTGGGGATGATCAGACAACCCGCGTAAAGGGTAGGGTTCAGCCCGCCCGCTATCCCCCAGCTGACGAGCGCCGACACCCCTTGATCGATGAGCCTTCTGGTAGCCGAGCGGGCGTTCTCTGGACCCATTCCCGAGAGCTTTAGCAATGCGGTCCCGCGAATCAGGACTTCCCCCCGGGGATCGGCTGGCTCCTTTGACTCTGAAAGGATACGAGCCTCATCGGCCATCGCCGCGACGATACCCAGGCGCATCACAGCAGACCTTAGACCTTCTTTTTCTTCTGCATGTTCCGGTAGCGGGACAGGGCCCAATAGGGAAAATAGGCCGAATACCCGTGGTATTTCAGGTAGAACACTCTCGGGAAGCCGGGCGCCGTGAATGTATCGTCGTACCAGAGGCCGTCGTTCCCTTGGGTGTTGATGAGGTATTCGACGCCCTTCCGGACCTCGGGGGAATCCGCATCACCGGCCGCCATCAGGCCGAGTATGGCCCATGCCGTCTGGAAGGAAGTTCCTACCGGTCCCTCGCCGGCCTTTTCCGGGAAGAAATAGGTGCTGCAACATTCGCCCCAGCTCCCGTCCGGCCTTTGTTTGCCCTTCAACCAGCGGGCTGCCCGTCGAGCTTGGAACCGAAGACCAGGGTCGTTCACGAATTCCAGGGCGGTCAGGACCGACCAGGTGCCGTATATGAAATTCGTGCCCCACCGGCCGAACCATGACCCGTCCGGTTCCTGCTCATGGCGAAGGTACTGTAGACATCTCTCCAGGACTCCTCCCCTGCGCCCCGTCATTGCCAATAGGCCCGCGCAACGGGCGCTGACATCGCTCGTCGGCGGGTCGAGGAGTGCCCCATGGTCCGCAAAGGGTATTTCGTTCAGGTAATAATGCGTGTTGTCGGAGTCGAAAGCGGCGAAGCCGCCGTTTCGTGACTGCATACCGCTGATCCATTCCGCCGCCATACGGATTGCTTCAGTGTATTCGGCATCTCCGCTGCGGAGCATCGCCCAGGCCACGACCGCGGTATCGTCGAGGTCCGGATAGTAGGCATTGTTGAACTGGAAGGCCCACCCGCCCCCCGGCATCCCCGGGTGGTTGTCCCTCCAATCTCCGGGATGGTCGGAAAGCTGCTTGCTTCTGAGCCAGTCCAATGCGCGGCTGACAGGGCGCTTAGACGAAGGGTCGTCGTCTTCCTGTAGGACGATGCAGGCAAAGGCCGTGTCCCAAACAGGGGATACGCAGGGCTGGCAGTAAGCCGAGCCGTCTTTTCTCGAGACGAGCAGGTTTTTCAGCGCCTGTTTCGTAAGCTGCTGTGCGGGATGGTCCGCCTCATACCCCAGGCAGGCGAGGGCCTCATGGGCATTCACCATCGCCGGGAAGATCGCGCCCAAGCCGTCCGTTCCGTTGAGGCGCTCCAGGGTCCAGCGTTCGGCCTTGTCCAGGGCGGCCTTTCGCATCCTGCCGGGGATCAACGGCTCAAGCCGACGGCCCATCTTATCCAGGCCGAAGAAGAGCAGGTTGAGTCGGGAACGGGCATGGAAATAATTTTTTTCCTCTTCGGGCGGGGTTGCGAAAAGCTCGCGGACATCCACTTTCCGCGGGTTTGCCGCCTTAGGCTTGAGGCTGCACAGGATGAGCAGCGGGACCACAACCGTTCTCGACCAGTAGGAGACCTTGCTCAGGTGGAACGGGAACCAGCGAGGCATGAGCAATAGCTCGACCGGCATGAAGGGGACGGCCCGCCAGGGGACCTGTCCGAAGAGCGCGAGGGCGATACGGGTGAACATGTTACTGCGGGCAGCTCCACCTCGGGCAAGGATGGCCTCGCGGGCCCTTCTCATGTGAGGCGCATCGGGGCTGTCGCCGGCCAGTTTCAGTGCGTAGTATGCCTTGACGGAACAACTCACGTCGAGGGCGCCGCCGGTGAAGAGGGGCCATCCGCCGTGCTCCGCCTGGTGGTCCCGCAAGTATCGAGCGATTCGGGCCTCCAGTTCATCGTCGACCTCGTCCATGTAATGCATCATCAGGATGTATTCGGCGGGAATGGTGCAGTCGGCCTCTAACTCGAAGCACCAGTAGCCCTCCGGGTTTTGGAGGGCAAGAAAGGCTTCGCGGCACTTCCGGATCGCCGTGTCGATCCGGTGTTCGAAAAGGTCTGCAGCGCTGGTGTCTTTTGCTTCTCCCATCGGGCCAAAATACCTCCGTGGAATGGATAAATTTACCCTTGTGTCTCAGGTAAGAGTTTTCTTATACCATAGATTATACGCTGTCGGAAAGGAAAATTGGGCCCTGCGACGCACTCCCTCCCAACGTCTAATCCACCGCAATCTTTACATTACCTTGTGGTTTTTTGGAAGAGGGTGGCGAAAGGTGTCGAGATGTGCTATAAAGTAACGTTTATTCAGTCCGGGTCCCCTCTTGGGGAGAGGACAAGGGAGGAAAAATCATGAAGGAAAAGGTTCAAAAAGCTATCGACGATGTGAGACCGAGTCTTCAGGCCGACGGCGGAGACGTTCAGCTCGTGGACGTCAGCGAAGACGGTATCGTGAAGGTACGTCTCGTCGGGGCTTGTGCCGGCTGTCCGATGTCCCAGATGACGTTGAAAGCGGGGATCGAGAAATACCTAAAGAAGATGGTCCCCGAAGTCAAGTCGGTCGTATCCGTGTAGTGAAAAACGGTTTCAGTAGATAAAAGATTCTCGGAGGTTTTTGCGGAAATGGCTTATACGATCACAGACGAGTGTATCGCCTGCGGCAGTTGCGAGGGTGAATGCCCGGTGGAAGCGATCAGTGAGGGGGACGAAAAGTACGTCATCGACGAAAAAATGTGTACCGATTGCGGCGCCTGTGCCGACATCTGCCCCGTCGAAGCGATCGTACCCGGCCCTTAGTTTTCTATGGCCGTGAAAGACTGGGGAGTCACCTCCTTTCAACAGGTGATTCCCCAGTCTTTTTCCCCCGCCGGCGTTGGTTTTTAGATTTGAAAAGGCGGAATAATGGGGTGTTTCATCACTTTCGAGGGGATTGAGGGCTGCGGGAAGACGACCCAGATACGGATGGCCGGAGAGTTCCTGGAAGCGAAGGGCATCCCGGTGATAGTGACGGAGGAACCCGGCGGCACCGCCCTCGGTGCCGAACTCAGGATGCTTCTCCTGAACCGGTCCGACTTCGAACTCTGCGCCGAGTCGGAACTCTTTCTTTTTCTTTCCGACAGGGCCCAGCATGTCAAGGAGTTGATAATGCCGGCCCTGAGCCGGGATGTGTGGGTCCTCTGCGACCGCTTTACCGACGCCACGGTGGCTTATCAATGCTTTGGCAGAGGCCTTGACCGAGGCGTCGTCAGGGGGATGGCGGGTTTTGCCGCCGGCCGTCTGAGGCCCCGTCTCACATTTCTTTTCGACCTCCCCGTCGAAACGGGGCTGGCAAGGGCCATGGACCGGGGCTCAAAGACGGGGTACGCATCGGCGCGAGACCGTTTCGAGAGCGAGAAAGTCGAGTTTCACCGTCGGGTCAGGGAAGGTTATCTTACTCTTGCCGGAGAGGAACCGGAAAGGTTTTTCGTGATCGACGGGCGAAAAGACGTTCCGACCGTTCATCGTGAGGTTTCTTCCCGTCTCACAAAGCTCATCGATGCACGAAATGACGGTTGAGGCGAACCATGTCCTTCAAGGATGTCCGGGGGCAGGAAGAGCAGATAACCCTTCTTCGGAATGCCATAGAAAAAGACCGCCTTGCCCACGCCTACCTCTTCTTCGGGATGAAGGGTGTGGGCAAGAGGACGACGGCGGAGGTTTTTGCGAAGGCCCTGAATTGCACCGAGGGTCGGCTCGACGCCTGTGACCGGTGCATCTCCTGCTTGAAAATCGAAAAACGGAATCATCCCGACGTGGTGGTTCTCAAGGCCGCGGGTCAGTTCATCCGGATACAGGAGATCCGGGAAGTCCGGAACCAGATGAGATTCAGGCCTTTCGAGGGGAGAAAAAGGGTATTTGTCCTCGTAGACGCGGAGACGATGAACATCGCGGCGGCTAACGCCCTCCTGAAAACCCTGGAAGAACCGTCTCCGTCGAACATCTTGATTCTCCTGAGCTCACGTCCCCACCGTCTTCCCGCAACGATTGTTTCCCGGTGTCAGAAGGTTCGCTTCCGTCCCCTCGCCCGCGAAGGAGTCGCCGGTTATCTCAGAGAGAAGATGGGTCTTGGGGAGGAAGAGGCTGATTTACTGGCGGCGTCGGCGGGGGGAAGCATCGGGAGGGCTGTCGAGATGCAGAGGGATTCGGAGCTCCAGGTAAGGGATCAGTTGATCGCCGGCATCTCTCGGTGCCGTAAGGACGACCCCGTGGGGCTGCTTTTGACGGCCGGCGTCCTGGGCAAGGATCGGGAAGCCATCCTTAAAAATCTCGACATCCTGAGAAGCTGGTACAGGGATGTGTTGGTTTACAGCAAGACGGGTGGGGGAGAGAACATGATTCATCGGAACCATCTGGAGACGGTGAAGACCTTCGCAGAAAAACTCACGACAGCGGATGTTCTGAAGAATGTCACGGCCGTCAACCGGGCCGCTCGCGCCGTCGAGCGTAATGCCAATAAACATTTGACATTGGAAACCCTGCTGTTTAAATTGGCCCATCCTGATGGATGAATAGGGGTAGGTAGTGAATAGACGCCCGTGGGCCGGCCTCGAAGGCTCACGGAAACAATCACGGTAAAAGATGAAAAGCGTTGTCGGTGTAAGGTTCAATAAACAAGGGAAAGTATACACATTCGATGTGGCGGACCAGCCTCTCCTGAAAAAGGGAGATAGGGTCATAGTCGAAACGGAGAACGGTCCGGTTGTCGGAAACGTGGTGACGGCGGTGAGGGCCGTGCCGGGGGGGCGTCTGCCTGCCGACCTGAAGAAGGTTATCCGCAGGGTCTCGCCGGAGGACCAGGGAATCGAAGAGAGAAACAGACAGGTCGAGAAGGAGGCGAAGACATTCTGCCTTGAACGCATCCGGGAGAGAAACCTGCCGATGAAACTGGTGGAAGTGGAATGCCTCTTCGACAGGTCGAAGATCGTATTCTATTTCACGGCGGACAACCGGGTTGATTTCCGGGAGCTTGTGAAGGACCTTGTCCAGCGGTTCAAGACGCGGATCGAGCTGCGGCAGATAGGTGTCAGGAACGAGGCGAGGATCTTCGGCGGCGTGGGCATTTGCGGCAGAGAGCTCTGTTGCGTCGGATTCCTGCAGAACCTGGACACCGTGTCGGTCAAGATGGCGAAAGAGCAGAATATGCTCCTCAACCCCGAAAAGATATCGGGTCTCTGCGGCAGGCTCATGTGCTGTCTTGCTTTTGAACACGAAGCTTACGTCAGCATGAAAAAGTCGGTCCCGAAGGTGGGCAAGAGCATCGACACGCCTGCCGGACGCGGCGAGGTCGTCAGACACAACCTCGTCAAGGGGACCGTTTCGGTGAAGGTCGAAGACGGCAAGGAAGTCGAGGTCAAGGTCGAGGACTTACAGAAGGGAGATTCGTCGCGGCATCCGCTCTAAGAGAAAGGTATGGCCATGGAAGATAAGATTTTTTACGTCACTACACCGATTTATTACGTCAATGCCTCTCCCCATATCGGTCACGCTTACACGACGATCGTTGCCGATGTCATGGCCAGATTTTACCGCCTCTCGGGCTACAGGACGTTCTTCATGACGGGGACGGATGAACACGGCGACAAGATAGCAGAAGCGGCCAGAAAGGCAAACACCACCCCCCAGGCCTATGCGGACATGGTCAGCGCCCAGTTCCGGGAACTCTGGCCGCAGCTGGCGATCACCAACGATTACTTCATCCGGACGACCGACGAGAACCACGTGAAGACGGTCCAGTTGATCCTGAAAAAAGTCTACGACGCCGGCGACATCTATTTCGGGAAGTATGAGGGCTATTACTGCGTCGGATGCGAGCGGTTCTACATGGAGACGGAACTCGTCGACGGAAAGTGCCCCGACCACCAGGTGGAACCGGAATTCCGTCAGGAAAGCAACTACTTTTTCAGGATGAGCCGCTACCGGGACTGGTTAATCGACTACATCAAGGGCAAGCCCGATTTCATCCGGCCCGAGCGTTACCGCAATGAGGTACTTGCCTTCCTGCGGGAACCCCTGGAGGATCTCTGCATCTCCCGGCCCAAATCGAGGCTCGAATGGGGCATCACGCTCCCCTTCGACGATGACTACGTGACTTATGTCTGGTTCGACGCCCTGATCAACTACATCTCCGGGATCGGCTACCCCGACGGGGAAAATTTCAAGACCTTCTGGCCCTGGGCGGAGCACCTGATCGCCAAGGACATCGTCAAGCCCCACGGCATCTACTGGCCCACCATGCTCAAGGCCGCAGGGATCGAGCCCTTCAGACACCTGAACGTCCACGGTTACTGGAACGTCGAACAGAGCAAGATGTCGAAGAGCCTCGGTAACGTCGTAAGGCCCCTCGACCTCAAGGATAAATACGGCCTTGACGCCTTCCGTTACTTCCTGCTCCGCGACATGGTCTTCGGCCTGGACTCGACCTTCGGTGAAGAAAGCCTGGTTGCGCGGATAAATTCCGACCTGGCCAACGACCTCGGCAATCTCGTAAGCCGGGTGACGGCGATGGCGGTCAAGTATTGCAGGGACGGGAAAGTTCCCAGGCCCGGTGCTCCGGCCCCGGAGGACGAGGGTCTCATATCGAGGGCTGAGGGCCTCTTCCAACAGGTGGAGGCCGCCTTCCGGGAGCTTGCGTTCCACAAGGCGCTCATCGAGATCTGGGGTTTCATAAACCTTACGAACAAGTACATCGTGGAACGGGAACCCTGGAATCTCGCCAAGGACAAAGCCGCCGGAGAAAGGTTGGAGATGGTCATCTACAATCTCCTCGAGTCCCTGAGGGTGATTGCGGTCCTCGTCTCGCCTTTCATGCCCGATGCAGCAGAGAAGATATTCGCTCAAGTCGGCGTGCGCGACGGGGTGCTCAAGAACCATGAAAGCATCAAAAAATGGGGTGGTCTGCCCGCGGGCGGCACATTGGCGAGGGCGGAGGCGCTGTTTCCCCGCGTAGAATTCGTCAGGGAGGAAAAGGTGGAAGAGAAAAAAGAGGCGATGGCGCCGGTCAAGCCGGAGATCGGCTACGAAGAATTCCAGAAGGTCGACCTGCGAGTGGCTAAGGTGGTCGAGGCGGAGCGGGTGCCGAAGTCAACAAAACTCATCAAGATGAAAATCGACATGGGAGAAGAGCGGACGATCGTCGCGGGTGTCGGTGCCGATTACAAGCCGGAAGACCTGGTTGGGAAGTTGATTGCAGTGGTTGCGAACCTCAAACCGGCGAAGCTCATGGGTATCGAGTCCCGGGGTATGCTTCTGGCCACGGACGCCGAAAGCGGCCTCACCCTCCTCACCTTCGACGGGAAGGCGAGACCGGGAGCGCAGATAAGGTAGAAAAGAAGCTCACATTCCTGTGTGACTTCTTCTTACTCCCCCTCATCGTACCGATCCGCCGCGGCGGGAGGGACGGTCCGTCTCTCCGGGCCGGGTGCCTTCCCACCATTCAGGGCAGCTGGTGCGGCCACTGGGACATCGGGCGCCGTGACGTACTTACTCACCTGATTCCGGGTGTTGAGGACGTTCAGTTTCTCGAAGAGGAAGGCGAACTTTGTCTCCAGCTCTCTCCCTATTTCATGGAGGAGAGCAGGCGGGAGGTTCCACATCTCTTCCTTGAAGGGGCCGAAGGCCTTCTTGCGGGTCTTGTAGATGAATTGCTCTTCCGTGTCCTTCGGGCTGCGTTCCTCCGCGAGCTTCGTTCTTAGGTAATCATAGATTTTATTCCGCAGCGCTTCGGGGAAGAAGGGGCTGTCGAAGATGATATTCTGGAACCCCGTCGCCAGGTGGATCTCCGCCGTCCCCGTCTTCGGGAACTTGTCGAACGCCTCGTCGGGAAGGGTGGATGCACCGTGCTGGACGGCCCCGGCCAGCCCGAATCTTTCCCTTGCCGCCCGTGATAAACGCTCAAGGGTGTCGAAGTCTATCTTTACCCGGGCAATCGTGCCGTCGGGCAGGACTACGCCGCCGTGGGACGTGCCGGTCTGGACGCTGATCTTGCTGATCCCCTCGAGGCCCTTTCCTTTTTTGGCGAGCTCTTCGAGGTAACCCTCCATGAATGCCTCCAGCTCTTCGACGGTGCTGTTCTTTCCCCCGACCTCTCCTATCTCACCGCCCACGGAAACCGTAATCCCGTCCGGCTCCAGTTGCCTGATCAGGGCCGTCATATCCGCGGCGATCCTGAAGTTGTTGTGCTGCTGTTCTTTGATGGTGGGTTTGCTCAAGTCCACTACGGTCGACGAATCGATGTCGATGTTGTAGAATCCGGCCTCGATTGCCTCCTCGACCAGGGCGCTCACGGTGCCCACTTCCTTCTCCGGCTCTACGGCGAACCTCTTGGCGCTCACCTGAAAGTGGTCTCCCTGCAGGAAAAGGGGCCCCCGGTACCCCGTTTTGACGGCGGCGCCGGAGATGACGGCGGCATACTCGGCCGGCCGCTGCTCCGTGTAGCTGATCTCGGATCGGGCGATCTCGAAGATGAAAGGACCTACCTTGCCCTTCAGGGCGACGCGGAATACCGCCTGGGCCGATTCGTAGGTCAAGCCGCGCAGGTTCATCGCGGGGACGGTGAATCCCGAGACCTCGTTTTTCCCCATGGCACGGTAAAGTTTGTGGATGGAAGCCGGGATGATGCCGAGTGTCGATGCCGTCCGGCGTATAAGCCAGCGGGCGACATCCCTGACGTCAACCGAAGGGCTGAAAACGGCGGAATAGACAAGGTCGTCGATCAGGGTCTGCCGTAGTTTGTCCCCGTCGGACACTTCCACCCGGTTGTCGTTTATTTCGAGAATGCCCCGGATGCCGTCGTTCAATTTCGCTAAACTGTTGTAGATCATCGGAACCGCCCCTTTAACTTATTGTTTGAGCTTCTTTTTTGTCTATCTCTTAGCCCTGTTCCAGAAATTCCTTCGCCTTTTCCACCTCGTAACGGCTCCCCGTATAGATGGGAGACCTGTGGTCGAGGTTTTCCGGCCGGATGGAGAGGATGTCCCGCAACCCGTCCGTGGCCTTCCCGCCGGCCTGCTCGATGATGAAGGCCATAGGTTGAAGTTCGAAGATCAGGCGTAGCTTCCCCTGCGGGGCGTTCCGCAGGGCCGGGTAACAGAAAATACCGCCCCTCTTGATGAGGATCTGGTTGATGTCGGGTACGAATCCGCCGCTGTAACGCAATTTGTAACCTTCTTTTTCGAGTAATTCTACGTACTTGAGGTGAACAGGGGTCCAATCCCTTCTCAACCCGCCCAGACTGTATATGGATCCCTTCTCTTCCAGCACGATGTTTTCCTCGGAAAGGACGTATTCTCCCTCCCGGTTCAAGACGAACTCATGAGTACCTTTGCCCGCCGAATAGACCATCGTTATCAAAGGGCCGTATGTTATGTACATGGCCGCCACAAGGGTCTGTCTGCCGCTTGTCAGGATGGGGCCGTCGTGTATCCCGATGATCGTTCCGATGGACAGGTTGGTATCCACCAGGGAAGATCCGTCAAGGGGGTCGGCGGTTATGTAGTACTTGCCGTGGTTCTCGGAAATAGGGATGACGGAATCCCGTTCTTCGGAGGCGTATTCGCGGACGAAACCGGAAAACCGCATCTGGGCGAGCAGGATCTCATCCGCGCTCCTGTCCAACGCAAGCTGCTCTTCTCCGTAGATGTTCCGGAAACCCGCCAGTTTGCGGTTCGACTCGTGAATCTTGGCCGAGATGTACTTCCCCGTTACGGCGATCTGCCAGATGAGTCTGCGCAACTCCGTCTCAACGCCGGCCATCCACATATGCCGCCTGAGGTCTACGGCAAGTTGAGTTGCATCGGATATGTTGTCCATAGTCGCCATCCTCACGTAAGGGTTTGCTTTTTTTTTAACAATTAACAAAAATCTTTACAAGCAAAATGTACTGTTCTTTCTCCAAACCGACAGCGTGGCATGAATCACAGTATGGATTTTTTGTTGACAATTACTCCGTGGTGGCGTAACCAAATAATAATCACGTTTAATTCTAATCAATTCTAATCAAATAACCAATCAACTTACAACCTACGAAAGGAGAGGTGGTGTTATGAGTAGGCCGTTATTCAAGGTTGCGTTGTTTTTTGTCGTTGCGATCCTGACAGTGGGTTGCGCTTCCCAGAAGCCTGTGACCATCAAGGCACAGGATCTCAACCCGAAGATTGCGGGGCAGCAGCTGTTTCCGAAGGTTGATAATTTTCTTGTGATTCTGGATGGATCGGTATCTATGGATGATCCTTACAAGGGAACGGCATTCAAAGCTTCGTCCGCGAGGGGGTTTCCTGCCGATGAATCTGTTTACCAACAAATTATGCGTACGCGGGGCGCATCGAAGTCTTCGTTCGCGAAGGAGCTTGTTTCCCTGATGAACCAGACGATCCCCGACATTCCGCTTAACGCCGGACTCAGGACTTTCGGCGACATCTCCCCATGGTCAGTCCAGAAGACGGCCCTTTATTACGGGATGACCCGCTACACTAAACCGGCGCTGGAGGAAGCCATAAAGAAGGTAGGGACTCGCGGGGACAGTCCACTGGAAGCAGCCATCATAGCGGCAAGCGATGACTTGAAGTCGGTAAAGGGCAGGAGTGCCCTCATCATCTTCAGCGACGGGGAAGACATGACCGACGCCCCGGTGCAGGCCGCGAGAAAGATGAAATCGATCTATGGAGACAGACTCTGTATTTACACGGTTCTTACCGGCAACAGCCCTGCAGGCAGAAAACTCCTCGAGAACGTAGCTGCCGAGGGCAAATGCGGGTTCTTCGTTACGGGAGAGAGCATCGCCTCGAGTGAAGGAATGGCGGATTTTGTGGAAAAGGTATTCCTGACGAGGAAACCGCGTGCGGCAGCGGCACCTGTTGTTGCACCTCCTGCCCCGGTAGTTGAGCAAGAGAAAGCAACCAAGGTACCTGCAGAAGCAGCCGCAGTCATGGTTCCGGAGAGGATTGTTTTGGTTATCCACTTCGACACGGGCAAGGCAGTGGTCAAGCCGCAATACTGCAATGAGGTCAAGAGGGCTGCTGAATTTCTGAAGAAAAATCCCGATGCGACGGCGCTGATCGAAGGCCATACGGACAACGTGGGGACGGAAGCGTTCAACGCGAAACTCTCCCAGCGCCGCGCCGAAGCCGTCGCGAACATCCTCGTCCAGAAGTACGGGGTCGGTAAGTCGCAGATCAAGACCGCTTGGTATGGTTTCAAGAAACCCGTTGCCGACAATAAGACGGCCGACGGACGGCAGAAGAACCGCAGGGTGGAAGCCGTTTTCGAAACGAAATGATTCGGCGGCCCCCTAAGAAGTGATTCAAACAATTCCGCCTTCCCCGTACGTGGGAAGGCGGAACTTACTGATGCCCCTCATCTCCTGTGAAGGTAAGAGGGGCTTTTTTATTGCACCGTCTATTTCAGTTTGAATTCAACGCGGCTGTTTTTCACTTTTTCCTTCGTTGGGGGAGAAAGGGACCGGGGTTGTGTGATGAAAAGTCTGTCCGGAGTGATCACTGCCGACTTGAGAATAAAACCCTTTACCTCTTCTGCACGGCGGGAAGCGAGCATCCTCAGGTCGTCGTCGGTAACAACGACGTGGGCGATGATCAGCTTTTCCATCTCTTGTCGCGGCAGACTTTTGGCGAGACCGATGACATTTCGCGGTTTGGGAAATTTTTCGGCCTTATATGCCAGCGCGAGGTATTTCTCGTATTCCTGTGGTCTGATCTCCACCTGATCCAACGGAACGGCCGGTTCTCCTTTCCGGATCATGTCGTTCAATTTTTGTGCTTTTATCTTCCGGTTTAATGCGGTTTGTTTAAGAGCGTTCTTGTCCTCTTCCACGTCCACGTACCCCTCGATATCCATCTTGAGATGGGGCCTTTCATGGAGGGCTTTGACCAGCGACTCTAACTTCTGCTGTCCGGCCTTATCGACGACGTCGCTGCCGTAATCGAACTCAAGATAGCTCAATTCCTCCCCGCCGCCGAGGAGCGATGCGAGTAGCGTAAACGGCGCCGTGACTGCCTTGGTAATCAGATTGACAATGACCTGCCAGATGATCGGCCAGGGACTGAACTGAGGGTCATCGAGACTCCCGGAGAGGGGGATGTCGAGGTTGATCTGCCCGTTTCTGTCCGTAAGGAGAGCTACAGCCAAGGTTACCGGCGCTTTGATAGCATCGGGGCTCTCCACCCTATCCCCGAAGGTCAGCCGGTCGATGAAAACTTTATTCTGAGCGGTAAGCTTGCGGTTTTCAATCAGATACGACGCATCAAAAGTCAGTTTTCCTTTCAGGATCGGATGTCCGACATACCGGCTGGAATAAAGCGTGACCGGACTCAACTCGATATCCTTGAAACGGAGTTTCAAGTCGGCATAGGAATCTTTGATGAGGGGGTTGACCCGGCCCGTGATCTCGATCGGCGAACCGTATCCGAGGTTTCCCCTGAGGTCGACCACTGCCCTGGAAATCTCTTCGGAGGAAAGACCGGTGACGCTTCCGCCGATATTAAGCATCCTGACGGAGTAATTCGGCTTGATGAAGCGGTCCGTAAAATCGACGGTTCCTCCCTGGAGCGTTACTTTTCCGATTTTTATGTTCCGGGCCGCTTCTTCCGGTTTCTCCTTTTTTGCGGTCTTTTCAGAGGATTCCTCATGAGTGCTTTCTTCCCCGGCCGCTTTTCCCTCTTCCTTTCCTTTCACGTCGAAGATCTGCCGGATGTTCATAGTGCCGTCGGGGTTTATGATCATCCTGGCGTAAAAATCGGTAAGCGAAACACCTTTAATATTTACATAAAAGGGATTTACGCCTGCATCGACCCGGTCGAAATAAAGCTGCTTCCAGTTGACGAAAGCATTGGAGAAGGATTTGTCTGTGGTGGCGAGGTCGGAGATGTATATTTTCCCGGTGTATTTCATCCGGGGTTTTTCTTTGCCCTCCAAGGCCACGACGAACCGGCCGGCTGTCGATAGATTTCCTCGATTCACGTGGATTTTCACTCTATCTGTGAAGTAAGGCTGAAAAGTCCGGATGCCAAGATTTTTCACATCGACGGCAAGGTTCGCGCGAAGGGGATCGACAGTCAGGGGGCCGTTGACCGAGATTTTCCCGCTTTTGGCCACGGTCAGCGACAGTTCGACGTTGCCTTCCTCAGCCCCTTTTTCAGTGGACAGATTCACCATTTTGAGATTGAGGGGCGAGATGCGGATGTTCGCAGGTTCATCCGTCGTCTCATCGACAAAGGTCAGGTTTGCAGCTTCAACCGTGACTTCATCGATCCTGACCTTCAAGTTGTTGATCTTTTCCGACTCGGACGGTGGGCTTTCCTTTCTTCGGGGTTTTGTTTTTTTGTCCTGGGCCAGCAAATTCAGGAGGTTGATGTCGCCATTTTTGTTTTTCTTGATGACGACCTCCGGCGACTGAATCGAGACCTTCGCGAGATGGATGTCCGGAATCAGGGTTTCGGCGGACGCGAGGGCGATGTTCAAGGCGGGAACACGCAGAACCTTCCCTTTCTGCATGTCATCCAACGCGACATCGTTCAGCGATAAAGCTCCCGCCAGTTTTATCGAGGGAGGCTCTCCCTTGGGAAAGACGAATCTGACGTTCATCTTGAGGTCGAGGTTCGCTGAGGCGAGCTTGCAGTTCAGTTTCATCGGGAGGTAATTCAGGTAGTAAGGGATATCGATGTCCCGGATATCCACGTCGAAGACGGTTTCTCTGGATTCAAGAAACGGCCTTGTCTTGCCCGCCAACTCGCACCGGTCGCCGTTGATTTCTGCCGAGAACCGAGGCTCGACGTAGTGGTCTACGTAGTGCCGGATGTTGGAGATGAAAGGAACGGAGATGTTCATCTTGCGGACCGAGTGGCGGGTCTTTGTCGGGCCGTCGTCGAAGTCTATACTTCCGTCGATGATCCGGATGTTATTCAGGGAAAAAAGGAACGGTTTTTCTCCTTCCTTCCTTTCTTCCTCCTTCGGGATCAGGTCTGAAAAGTTGTAGGTCCCGGATTCGCTGCGGGAAAGGTTGACGTACGGACGGGTGAGGCGGATTTCTTCGAGGATCAGAGCGCCTTCGATCAGAGAATAGATGCCCTCGGCATTGACGTACAATTCCTCGAAAGACAAGAATGGCGACGATTGATTGTGTTCTTTGATGACCACACCCTTTAGGGCGGCTGAAAGGACGTAAGGATTGACGGAGATTTTCTCGATCGCAACTTCCCGGTGCAGTGCCGCGGAGAGTTTTTCGCTGAGGACGGACTTAAGGATGGGAGGTAGAACGAAAAATCCGGCGATGCCGACAAGGGCGATCAGGACGGCGAATACGAGGAAGGCCTTCAGTAAGCGACCCATGATGAACCCCTCATCCGAATAGTCTGGATGTCCAACGGGAAATAGCGCCATGTTTGACGAACCAAAATGTCAACCAGGCATTACCTCCCTCTTTTAAGGGCAATACCTTCCGGGCTTCAATCTGAGCGAGCGGGAGGCCGTATATTTCTTCTAGGGATTGAGAAAGGTTGTTGATCATGTGGGCGGGACAATCCTCTTCCCGGCAGTCGAGAACTTTCAGCGACGTTGTGTCGAATGCCGCCAAACGGCAATGGGGAAAAAGTCGTCCACCTTCTCTTGAACCGCCGTGAATGCCGCGGCCGCTGAAATCGGGTCATCGCCCAACGGAAATATGACGCCGGCGTTCAATTTAGAACAGGGTGTAGATAAACGGTGCGACGGCGGAACCACTGGCCATGATCAATATTCCCATGAGGAGCAATATCACGATCATCGGCAGAAGCCACCACTTCTTCCGTTCCTTCAAAAACCCCCAGAAATCTTTAATGATATCCATGTGCCCTGTTCTTTTCCGATTTGTTAGGTTATCTGCGTGAATTTTTGGCCATCGGTCCCATCGCCCCTGATCGATAACGCGAAAGATGATTGCAGCCTATCGTATAGCAATGCATGAATGATTGCGCAAGGAAAAAGAAAAATGACAACAGTTTGTCATTTTTGACGTTCCTCGGCTATCCTGCTATGTAATGACCATGGGCAAACACCTCCAGAACGTCGCCTGCCTGTTGGTCGTTTTGGCGCTCGGGTTGTATCTTTCCGAGTGGTTACTGGGGTTTTACCTCGTCAAGGCTGTTTCCCGTTACCCTGTGCCGCCTTACGCCGTACAGAGACATGTGACGGTGGATTACGACGTGATTTATCGTTACAACAATTACGGCCTTCGCAGCCCCGATTTTAATCCCGCGATTGTCTATGACGTCGTGCTCCTCGGCGATTCCTTCTTTTTCGGCCAGGGTGTGGGGGAGGGCAAGACCCTTGCCGACGGACTGGGAAGGAAGGGGCTCAAGGTCTTCAATATCTCGGAAATAGCCACCAATCCGATCGACTATCTCCACAAGCTGAGCGTCATGCAGGCCCAAGGTCTCCAGGGCCGCACAGTAGTGGTCGGCCTGTAGATTTTCAGGGTATCGCGGACAAAGAGATCGGTCCAGCACTCGCCCATCGTTACCGCGCCCCTTTCATGAATTACGACGCCCGGTCTTTCATGACGTTGGAGCGGTTCCGTTATCAACTTACCTGCAAGATTCAGCAGTTAGAGGATTGGTTTCATCACTACCTTTTAGGTGAATCGACAGGAGAGACCGTTGTTGTTCATGAATTCGAACACCGAAGAAAATTCGACTCCGACTGGCTGCGGTTATTTGCGGGTAACCGCCCGGAGATCATCGCGGCGATGGCCCGGGGCGGCGAACCTCCCGCACGGGAGGAATTGACGGAGGAGGCATATCTTGAAAAGATGCAGTTGACACCACAATCCTTCGACAAGACGGTGCGGATTCTGCAGGCCATGCCCTGCCGACTGTCCGCTGCGCGGTTTTGGCTGGTACTGATTCCCGATGCCCATCATGTACGGGGGTTCCGTTCGAAGAGGTACGACGCCTACGTGGAGCGACTGAAGACCGTGCTTTCGCCTTCTTACACTATAATCGACCTCCACGGGCGGGTGACGCCGGCGATGCAATTCCTTCACGACGGCCACCTGAACGAGAGGGGACACCGCATGGTTGCGGAGATGATTTTCCACAGCCCGGCACGAATCGTGCCGTTTGCCGTCTCTGCACCTCCTATCCCTATCTCAGGCCCGCGGCGATGATCGCGGCGCCGATCGCGCCGTTGACCTGGGCGAAGGGCGACACCTCGATGGGCACCCCGAGTTTTTTCTCCAGGGCCTTAACGACACCTGCGTTCTTCGCCACGCCCCCCGTCATCACCACTGGCGGCACGATCCCTACGCGGTTCGCCAGGGCGGAGACTCTTGCGGCGATGGATTCGTGGATGCCGGCGATGATGTTCACGCGACTCTCTCCCTTCGCGATGAGGGAGATGACCTCCGATTCGGCGAAGACGGTGCAGAGGCTGCTGATACCGGCAGGCCTGTCGGCCTTCAGCGACATCTCGCCGAAACCGTCGAGGTCCGCTTCCAGCGCATTCGCCATGACTTCCAGGAAGCGGCCCGTCCCGGCGGCGCACTTGTCGTTCATGGCGAAGTTCTTGACCTTCCCGTGTTCGTCCAGGACGATGGCCTTGCTGTCCTGACCGCCGATGTCGATGACGGAACGGACGAGAGGGTTAAGGAAGTGTGCTCCCGTGCCGTGACATATGATTTCCGTCACGGCCTTGTCCACGAACTTCACGCTGCTCCGCCCGTAGCCGGTGGAGACGATGCGGCGGACGGCGGAGGCTAACAGGCCGAGCTCTTCCAGGAGTTCCTCGAAAACCTTCTTCCCGGCGGCTTCGGAGTTATAGCCGGTGAAGATCACCCGCGAGCCAAGGAGCCTTCCGTCGGCCAGGACGGCCGCCTTAGTCGAAATGGACCCGATGTCGATACCCGCAGTAAGCATCATTAGCCTCTCAGCTCTATCCTCTAACCTGACAGATGATCTTTGTCAGCTTTTTCTCTGCTTTATGACCTCCATGAACGCGTCGATGCGAGTGGCGACCTGGCTTTCCGAGAAGCTCCGCTCGTCTACCATGTCCGCCTCGATCATCAGCGACGGGATTCCTCGCTCCTTCTCCACGATCCGTTGGATGTCGTACTGGCCGAGCGAGTAAGGCTTGCAGCTCCGGTTGGAGTGCATCACGATTCCGTCCACCCGGTACTTGTCAACCATCCCGATCACGATGCGGGCCATCTCGTCTACGCCGATGTTGAGGTAGATGCGGGTGTAGGCCTCCGCCATCGAATCGAAGAAGTTATTCTCGTCGATGTATTTCATGGTGCCGCACCAGGCAGACGTGTATGTGTCCGCTACGAGACAGGCGTCGTGGGCGGCGAACTTCTGCGAGAGCCAGCGCGTACGGGGCCAGATGGGGATGTTGTCCCAGAGAAGCCGATATTTTTCGTTGGGGACAGCCCCGACCCCCTTCGCCACCCGGTCTTTCATCTTCGCCAGGAGCTGCGTGTAGTACTCGACAACCACCGGAGTCCCCCTCAGCGTGACGATGAGAGCGAGATGGTAGAAGGCGTCGAAGGCGCTCATGGGCGCCGGTCTGTTGGCGGTCGTGTCCAGCACGGCCTGCCAGAGCCGTTGACCCTCCAAAGAGAGTTTTCCCACTTCCTTCATGCGGTCGTGGTCCATCTTTTTCCCGCAGACCTTTTCCAGAAAGTTGATGTACTCGTCGAGCTGTTTACGGACGTAACGTTTGGCCTCCTGCGCGAATCCGACGTGGCAGAAGGGCGTGTCCAGGATGAAGAGGGGGACGTCGAAGTAGCGGGCCTGCACCTCGTACCACTTGAGGACGGTCCCGCAGATGTTGTTGCAGCATACGAGCATGTCCGGGCGGGGCAGCCCGCCGATCGGCCCGCCGTTTACCGTGGCGCAGGCGATGTCCGACCGGGCGTAGGAACAGAGGTCCGTCGAGTACCCCATGGATTCCGCAGTCTCGCAGAGACCCACACCCATCTTGCTCGCGCCGATCATGGCGCCGTGGTTTTCCGGGTAGACGGGGATCACGTCCATGGCTATTAACGGCTCGACGGGCCCGCCGCTCGTGATCCAGGCGACCTTCCGGCCGCCCACGCGCGCGCTCTTGGCCTCCATGTAATAGACCGTCATGATCTCCTTCATCTTATTCTGTTTCTTGAAATGAAGGATCAGTTTTTTGACCTTCGCGAGAAGGTACAGCAAAACCTGGGACATATCACCTCTATGTAGCGATGGACCGTCAGCTATATCATGTGAACGAACGTCTCGAACCTTGTCGTCAGTTGTCCCTCCGAGGGCAACCGGTCTTCCACCTCGAGCACCATGCTCGGGATTCCCGCCTCGTCCAGCGCCTTTTTCAAATAGGGATAATCGAAGGAATGGGGGTCACAGAACTTGAGAAAGAGAAAGACGACACCCGCCGCCCTTTTCTCCTTCACGATCTCCACGAGGCGCTCCGCCCGCGCGTAGAGGCCCGAGTGCTTCGCCGGGCAGACGGGTCGCGCAAGGTAGTGTCCGGCAAGGTCAGCGACCGGGCTCCCGCCGCCTTCCGTCACCTCTTCGAAGTACCGTGAGCCCGTGCAAAGGTCGTCCCAAACGACGACTCCGCCGGCTTCTTCGATAACGCGATAGACGTCGGGGTGATTGCAGATGCCGCCTGCAAGGACGAGGCGCTTTCCCTCTTCCCCTTCACCGGTACCTCTTCTTTTCTCCAGTTCCCGGACTACACCGGGAAGAAGTCGAACGACGCGGTCGCGGTCCATGATCATCGAGGCCTTGACGACGGCGTAAAGGTCCGCGCCGCTCACGATGCCGGGGTTCTCGCTTTTGAGCTCATACAGGCGTTTCAGCGACCCACGGATGTCATTGAAGGTCCGGGCCGCCTTTTTCAGGCCGTCTTCGGTGATGGACGTGCCCAGCTTTCTTTCCAGGTCGTTTCTGAATTTTTCGAGGACATCCGTCATGTATGCCTTCGCGCTGTCCGTGTTTAGCTTCACTGGAAGGACGACGTCGAGATGGAAGTGACCGCGCACGTTCATTCGCCACACGTCGGAGAGTCGTTGGATTGAGTCGCAGGTGTGGGGGAAAACGACGCCGTCGAGGAAATCGAAGCGGCCGGCGAGCGCCCCTTCCAGGGCGCCCCGCACCAGCGAGCAGCAGTAAGACTGGAAATGGGCGTCGGCGAGGTGGATGCCGTCGCCCGCGCCGAAAAGGCGAAAGGGGTGCGCCCCCGCCGCGTAGATTATCTCTTCCGGCGTGTAGGAGCAGAAGTATCCCACGACCTTCCGCCCGCCTTCCTCCTTCAGCCTCTTCCCGTATGCAGCAGGATCTTTCAGGGCATCATGGAACTCAGTCAACATCTTCCCGCATATTTCCCTTCTGCCTTTAACCTCGAGACCTCCTCCTGCTCCAGGACGTTGAAGGCGATCTTTCCCACGAGGGTCTTCGGCAGGACTTCGCGGAATTCGATCTCCCGCGGACAACTCCACTTGATGAGGTGCTCGGAGCAATGAGTGATCAGCTCCTTCTCCATTTCCGACCCCGCTTTTGCCGGGTCCTTAAGGACGACGAAGCCCTTCACACGCTGCACCTGCGCTTCGTCGGGCACGCCGATGACGCAGGCCTCGCTTACGGCGGGATGACTGTACAGGACGTCTTCCACCTGCGCCGGATAGACGTTCATCCCCGAGGACTTGATCATCCGCTTAAGCCGCAACTTGAAGTAGAAGAAGCCGTCATCGTCCATGGTGCCGATGTCGCCCGTATGGAGCCACACCTTTCCGTCGGGGTGCGTCTTCAGTGCCTGGGCCGTCTCTTCCGGGTTGTCCAGGTAACCAAGCATCACGGCGGGCCCGTGGAGGCATATCTCGCCTTCCTCGCCGACCGGCGCTTCCTCCGTCGTGCCGAGCCTCACGATCTTCGCCGACATGTCGGGGAAGGGGACCCCGATGCCCCCTTCCCGGTATTCGTCGAAGGGCGTGACCATGATGGCCGTCACCGCCTCCGTGAGACCGTATCCCTCCAAGAGCCGGCAATTCCCGCCCCGCAGCTTCACGACGGATTCGAAGCGTTCCTTGACAGTCCTCGGCAGGGTGTCGGCTCCGCTGAAGGTTGCCTTGAGACAACCGAGGTCGGCCTTCCGGAGTTCCGGGTTGCGGCTCAGGGCGTCGAACAGCGTGGGGACCCCGATCACGAACGTCGGCCGCTTCTGACGGATGAGTTTCGCCACCGTCCCGGGCGTGAACTGGGGAACGAGGATGCTCTTCGCGCCGCCCATGAAGCAGGCGTTGACGCAGACGCCGAGTCCGAAGCCGTGGAAGATGGGGAGGATGGCGAGGATCGCGTCCTTTTCCGACAGCTTTCCCACAGCCGAGACCTGCATCCCCTCGCTGATGAAGTTCATGTTGGAGAGCATGATGCCTTTGGGAACGCCCGTCGTTCCCCCGCTGTACAGGATGACGGCCATCTCGTCGGTGTGCATGTCCACCCTCGGCGCCGGTGGGTGCGCTGCTTTCATGAGGTCGCTCCACCACCGGACCGCGGGATCCTCCGGCACCTTCGGGATCTTCCGTCCCTTCGCGAGTATGAAGCCGATTTTTTTCAGGCCCGTCAGGTAGTCGGAGATGCGCGTGAGGATCAGCGTCTCCAGGCCGGTCTTTTCTCGAACCCCGGTGAACTTCCCGTAGAAGGCGTCGAGGGTGAGGGCGAAGCGGCTCCGGCTGGAGTTCAGGTAGAACTCGATCTCCTTCGGCGTAGAGAGGGGATGAATCATGGCCGCCACGGCCCCAAGCTTGTTGGCCGCGTAAAAGCAGATGATCCCCTGGGGCGTCGTGGGCATCGAGATGGCGATCCGGTCTCCCTTTTTCATGCCTAGAGACGCGAGGGCGTCGGCGCACCGGTCGATCTCGCTTCCGAACTGCCGGTAGGAGGCCGTATAACCGAGAAAATCGTAGGCGACGGCCCCCGGCAGACGTTCCACCGTCTTCATGACCGCCTCGTACATCGTAACCCGCGGATAGTCGATGGACTCGGGGATATCGCCGTAGAATTTCAGCCAAGGCTTCTTCTCGTACATGGACCGGATTTCCCTCTTTCGGGTATCGGCGCCCGCCATACAGAACGGAGCACGAGACCGATGCAGAACTTGTCAATTCTCAAGCAGAAAGGCGTTTGTATGCCCCTAAGCAGCGAACTCCAATATCTTTGCGATCACGTCTTCCGTGTAATTTTTTAAACCCCATTTTTTTGCCAGGGAAACGGCGTTCTCGGCTATTTTCTTGATCTCCCCTTTATCGATGTTGACTTCACTCAACCGGACCGGTGCGCCGATTGCGTGAAAATATTCTTCCATTGCCGCAATCGCCTCTTTGGCGCCGGTTTTGCCGAACACCTCCTTGCCGAAACGCGTCAGGCGGTCGGATAAAGTCGGCTCGTTGTGTTTGAGCCATGCCGGGAACACTATCGACAGGCTCGCCCCGTGGTCGACGTTGTACAATGCCGACAGGGAATGGCCCATCATGTGGTTGGGGAATCCATAGTCGCCGACGCCGGCGGTAGTCAGTCCGTTGAATGCAAGTGTAGCAGACCACATAAAATTCGCCCTCGCATCATAATCCGTGGGGTTTTCCAAAATTTTCTTCGTAGTTGCGATAACAGTTCTTACCAGTGTTTCTACAAACCCGTCCTGTATGGGGGTATTTGGGTATTTTCCCGTAAAGTAGCCCTCCAATAAATGCACGATGGCATCCACGCTGCCGTTTGCCGCTTGCTTCTTCGGTACGGTGTAGGTGTTCGTAGGGTCTAATATGGACGTCTTGGGGAACAGACCCTCGCTTCGGATGTTGAACTTTTGTTTTGTGGCCTCGTTTGTGATCACCGCCCCCGAATTCATTTCAGATGCCGTCGCCGATAGTGTAAGTACCACATAGATCGGAAGCGCTTTTGTGATTCGGGCTTTATCTACGAAGAAATCCCACACATCGCCTCTGTAATAAAACCCCGCGGCGACCGCCTTTGCCGTATCGATCACGCTTCCGCCGCCCACAGCTAATATGCAATCAACTTGCTCTTTCCTCGCGAGGTCGATCGCTTCATGAACGAAACTGAGCACGGGGTTCGGTTTGACGCCGCTTTTTTCGACGAAAGTAACATCATGATTCTTCAGAGAATCTATCACCTTATCGTAAATACCGTTTTGCTTGATGCTGGTGGATCCATACAAGAAGAGGCATTTTTGACCTTTTAAGTACCTGCCGATGTCCGATGTCTTGCCTTCGCCGAATACGATTTGCGTGGGATTGTAAAATACGAACTGTCTCATACAACCGGTTCCTTTCTTAAAATTGCCCGATGACCTCTTTTTTGTTCCGATCGATTGCTATGATTCTTTGTCCATTCACCCCTGCTGCCTCATCTGCAGCAAGATAGACAGCTTATCAATACATACCGCCGTCGGCAGCAAGCACCTGGCCGGTGACGTAATCGGAATCAGGGCTTGCAAAATAGACAAAGGTACCGACGAGCCGCTCGGCCTTTGGCAGATTCTGAAGCCTCTTTCCTTCGGCAGCGCCAAAACGGTCGGCATAAAAGCCCGAAAGAGCGTCGGTAATGCGCGTTTCGGCGACGGGGACAACGGCATTAACCTGGATGTTGTCGGGTACTTTTACTTGAACCTGTTATCGAAGCCGTTTTTCCTTTGAGGCGCATAACTCCCTCCCGTATTTTCCGCGAATCAGGTTTTGCCGTCGCGCTCTACGCAGTAAGCGTTCCGCTGGGCTGTTGGTGTTATCAGGATGTTCTGGATGTTCACGTGTGGCGGGGCATTGATGATGAAGAAAACGGCCTCAGCAACGTCCGCAGCGGAAAGAGGAGTATAACCCTCGTAAACCTTGGCGGCGGCTTCCCGGTCTCCGTGGAAGCGCACTTCGGAAAATTCCGTGCGGACGGCGCCGGGGGAGATCATCGAGACCCGGACGCCCGTCCCCGCGAGGTCGATGTTCATGCCCTCGGATAGAGCCCGGACGGCAAATTTGGTCGCGTTGTAAACGTTTCCCTTAGGATAGACCTGATAACCCGCGAGACTGCCTACGTTGACGATGTGCCCCCCTCCGGCGGCGATCATTAGGGGAATGACGAGCCGGGAGACATTGAGTAGTCCCTTGATGTTCGTATCGATCATCCGGTCCCAGTCATCCCAGTCGCCGTCTTGGAAGCGATTCAGCCCCGCGGCCAACCCGGCGTTATTGATGAGAATATTCGGCGTTAGCTTTCTTTCTGCGATTTCGGAGACGAAGTTTTGCACCGCCTCGCGGTCGCGGACGTCGAGAGGGAAGACATCTACCTGCCCCTGGTGCCGTTCGACCAGCCCGGCCTGCAATTCACGGAGACGGGCGATGCGCCGGGCGCAGAGGATGAGATTCGCCCCGGCGGCGGCGAACCTTTCCGCGCAAGCCTCGCCTATACCGGCGCTGCCCCCGGTTATCAGTATCCTTTTACCTTGAAGCCGGTTTTCCATCTTCAGCTTCCACCAGTCGTTTTGAGACGGCCATATAGGCCATACATAAAAAACCGGGAAAGTCTCCAGGAACGATGTTCCAGGACCTTTTCTTCCTGCTCAGATGCCCATCTTTTCGGGGGGACGACGTTCCGGAACGTAGACGTGCTCGATGAGGCCCTCATTCCACGAACGGGATACGTAGAGATTGCAGTAGCAACTCCCGTATTCCTTGACATCCGCTTCCCGGTAAGCACAGGGACAGACGATGTCCTGGTCCTGCGCCCGGTTTCCCGACGCCAGTCGGCAGGGACAGGACATGTAACCGTACCGTTCCTTGTTTACGAGGAGACCGTTCAGGATTCCCAACACCCAATCCTTGTCGCGGTTGAAGAAGAAACCCTTGGGTTCCTGGGTCTTTTTAAGTGTCTCGTAAAGTTGCGCGGCGTCCATCACAGTCCTAAAGCCTCACGGATAGCCTTTTCATCGAAGCCGATGATGACCTTATCCCCGATGAGGATCGTAGGGAAGGTGCGGCTGGGATTGTGCTTGACGACCTCGTCGAGGGTCTGTTGTCTCTCCTTACCGCTCAGAATGTCTACGTCCGTATAGTCATAGGGGACGCCGTTGTCGGTGAGGAATTTTTTCGCCGCCTTGCAGTGACTGCATGTACTCAGGGAAAACAACTTTACCGGAGCAGGCATGGTTGGTTACCTCCGAAACGGAGAATTATGGCGCAATCGGGTAAAATATACCTGTTTTTGCTATCTATGATTTTGAATTTATAGTACAATTCCCAAAGCTTTTCAACGGAAAAAGCCTCGGTTTTCATCGCTGCTGCCGTCAACACGTCTGTATAGAACTTTCCCGTTCGTCAAGTTTGACGGCCCCGTAAAAAATCCCAAAACGTCATGCCGGACCCGACCCGGTATCCAGAACATATTGAATATACTGGATCCGGCGTTCGCCGGAATGACGAAAGAGGTAATTCTCGACTTTTTGTTAGTCCACCCAGTTTGAGCGACCGTTCCAGTCTGTGGGTTCGTGACTCAGACACCCGGCCGTCAAGCAATACTGGAACAATAATTGCTTGTATTTTAAACTTGGAAAGGCTCGGTAGTCGGTCTTGTCGCACAATTCGAAGTCATCGAGGATGTAATGAAAGATAAAACACCATCCAGGTCTGAGTTGCGTGATCAAACTGTCCGATGGCCGTCTGCCGTCCATTCGGACGGCGAAGACCGGCAAAAAGACATCTTGAATTACCTCAGCGACGGAGCTTATTGTCTGGACCGCGAAGGACGTTTTACCTTTGTTAACGAGGTGCTCGTGGAGTGGTCTGGAGTCCCCGCGGAGGAATTTTATCGGCTCCATTATCTCGACATGCTTCTTACTGAAGACCACGAAAAAGCCAGGGCAGACTTCAAGCGGGTGATGGCAGGGGAAGAGGGGATTCCTTACGAAGCGGTTTATGTAGATGCAAGAGGTGAGAAGAGGGCCGTGGAATTACACTCAAGCCCCGTCCATAAAGAGGGGAGTATTGTCGGCCTATTGGGCATCGCCCGTGACGTCACCGCGCGCAAGCAGGCGGAGGATGCATTGCGGGAGAGCGAAGAGCGATACCGCACAATACTCGACAACATAATGGAGGGCTATCACGAGGTGGACCTGGCGGGGCGGTTCCAATCAAGCAACGAGTCGTTCCTGAAGATGTTGGGTTACAGCCGCGAAGAGTTGATCGGCACGAGCTACAAGAAATATACAGTCGATGAAGAGAACGCGAACGAGATTTTTCAGGCCTACAACCGGATGTACCGGACAGGCGAGCCCGTCGAGGGGCTCGAGTGTTGTATGCTGAGGAAAGACGGGGAAAGAAGGATTTTGGAGGCTTCTGCTTTATTGATCAGAAAGGGCAAGGGCGACCCTACAGGTTTCAGGGCGATCGTCCGGGATATTACCGAGCGCAAGCGGATGGAGGACGCCCTCCGGAAAAGTGAGGAGAGGTACCGCACCGTCCTCGATGAAATGGAAGAAGGTTACCAGGAAGTGGACCTCGCCGGTAACTTCACTTTTTTCAACGAGGCATTCCTGAGAATCTTCGGTTACGGCAGAGAAGAGATGCTGGGCACGAATTACAGCATGTACGCTGCGGATGAAGAGATTGCGAAAAGAATCTACCGCGCATACAACCAGATGTACAAGACGGGGGTTCCCCTCAAAATTTGTGAATGGGATGTCATCAGGAAAGACGGAGCGAGACGGACTCTCGAATTTTCTGCTTCGCTGTTGAGAGATTCGAACGGTCGCCCCACCGGCTTTAGGGGTATCGTCCGAGATGTCACCGAGCACAGAAGGGCAGTGAAGGCACTAAAGGAGAGCGAGGAAAAGTACCGGAGCATCCTCGAGGACATGAACGACGGCTATTTTGAGGCCGACCTGTGGGGCAACTTGACCTTCTTCAACCCCATGCTGCCAAAGTTCCTGGGATACACCCGGGAAGAGATGGCGGGGATGAATCACCGGCTTTACTTGGACGCGGAAAACGCAGAGATCGTAGAAAGAAACTGCCCGCGCCTCCTCCGGGGGGATATGCCTTCTGTAACCGTCAGTCACGAGGTCGTGAAAAAGGACGGAACGAGGGCGCATGTCGAGACCTTGTTTTCTCTGCTGAAAAACAGCGACGGAAAAGCCATCGGGTTTCGAGGAATCAACCGGGACATCACCGAACGCAAACGGCTCGAAGCCCAGCTCCGGCAGGCGCAGAAGATGGAGGCGGTCGGGACGTTGGCGGGAGGAATCGCCCATGACTTCAACAACCTTCTCTCGGGGATTATCGGCCACGCGGCCCTGATGAAGATGGATCCGGGGGTGACCAAAAGTCAAGAAAGGCGGCTGAAGTCGATAGAAGAACTGGTTCAGAGCGCCGCCAACCTCACGAGTCAGCTCCTGGGTTTTGCCCGACTGGGGCGTTATGAGGTCGGGACCTTAGACATCAATGAGCTCCTTAAAAAAACTTCTACGATGTTCGGCAGAACCCGCAAGGAGATCATGATTCACAGAGAGTTATCCGAAGAGCTTATGCTCGTCGAGGCGGACCGGACACAGATGGAGCAGGTCTTCATGAATCTCTTCGTCAACGCCTGGCAGGCGATGCCCGGAGGGGGCGATCTCTATATCAAAACTACCAGGACGGTGATCGGCGACGAGGAAAAGGCAGACACCTTCATGAAACCTGGAAACTACGTGAAGGTATCCGTGACCGACAGCGGAGAGGGGATGGATGAAGCGACGAAGAGCCGGATTTTCGAGCCCTTCTTCACCACCAAGGAAATGGGACGGGGGACGGGGCTGGGGCTTGCGATGGTCTACGGGATCGTGAAAGGCCACAACGGATATATCAATGTTTACAGCGAGAAAGGCCATGGGACGACCTTCAATATCTATCTCCCTGCGTCGGAAAAACAACCGGTGAGGGTAGAGGAGACACCCCGGCAGGAATGGCTCACGGGCAATGAAACGATCCTTGTCGTTGACGACGAGGAACATGTGGTCGAGGTCGTCGAGGAGGCTTTGAAGGCCATGGATTACAAGGTCCTTGTTGCCCGAAACGGCAAGGAAGCAGTCAAGGTGTTCAAAAAGGAGAAAGGCAAGATAGACCTCGTCATCCTCGACATGATCATGCCGGGGATAGGCGGCGGTGAAACCTTCGACCGACTGAAAGACCTCGATCCCGACATCAAGGTGATTTTATCGAGTGGGTACAGCATCGGCGGCACGGCGAAGGAAATCATGGAAAGGGGTTGTAAGGCCTTCATCCAGAAACCGTTCAGCGTGGAGGAACTTTCTCGGACGGTTCGGGAGGTGTTGAATGAGAAAGGTTTGTGCTTTCCGGAGACTCCAGATAACCGTGACGGTGCCTGAGCGAAAGTTTAATCCTTCGCTCGATCTTGCCGCCATCTTTACTGATGGCGGCGAATATGATCTTAGCAACGCCCCACGAACGCCACCGAGAGCGGGAAAACGGACGCTCTGTCAACTTCTCAACCTTCAATCCTCGTTCTTTTCCCTGACCCTGGTCAGGGAAGCCTGACCGGCTTTCCGCCAATCTTTTTGACCGCCGTCTATTTCGTCGGACCGAGAAGAACTCCCGAGGCCATAAACAGTTTGTTGCAAATCGACTTTCATCAAGCCGTCGATCTTGCGTTCAACGGCAAAAATCAGATTTCTACCATGAAGGATGCTCCGGATGATTTCCTCCGTGTGACCGTACCTATCTACCAAGTCACGCAATCGCTCATCGATACTCACGATTCTATCGTGCATCACCCGCTTGTCGGCGTAGAACACGATCTCCCGCTCTTCAAGAGGCCCTCTGAGGTCGATATTCCCGATGATAACGTGCTGTTCCACGATTTCCGCAACGGGGGTGAAACCTAAGTCCCGCAAAAGACGGCCGCCCGTAGCGTCGTGTCTTTCCTTCGTCTCAAGAGACCGGGTCTTGGTAATGTCGTGCAGAAGCGCGGCTGCCATGACGAGATCCCGGTCGATCACAACGCCGATTTTTACATTGTCGGCTATGGCCAGGGCAACATCCATCACCAGAATGGAGTGCGCGACGATGTTCGGCCGCATGGCGTACTCGGCCATGAGGTCATAGCATTTATCTATGGAGGGAATTTGGCTGTTATTTTTCGTGTAAATCTGAACCATCCGAACTCAAAAGGATTGTTGAAAACTTGTAACGACCTGTAAACACTTTCATCCCCCGGCATCGACACCTCAGCCCCAACGCATCGACCAAGACTACGACAGCGGCCGGCACAGGGAAAGCACGGCGAACCCGTCAACGACGTAGAGCATCCAGTGCACGTCCTTGGCCTTACCGAGCGTCAGCTTTATCAGGGTGTAGATCAAAAAGCTCCAGATCACCCCTTGGGTGATGCTGAAGGTCAGCGGGATGAGGATCAAGGCCAGGAAGGCGGGGACGGCTTCCTCCATGTTCTTCCAATCGACCAGAGTCAGGGGCTGGGCCATGAACACCCCCACCAGCACGAGTACCGGCGCCGTGGCCACCTCGGGCACGAAAGCAAGCAAGGGCGACAGGAACATGAAGGGCAAAAACAACATACCGGTCACCACTGCGGTGAGACCGGTGCGCCCGCCTTCTTCGATACCGGCCGCCGATTCAACATACACCGTGCCAGAGGATGTGCCGAACAATCCCGAAATGGTGGTGGAGCCTGCATCAACCAGCAAGGCCTTGCCGATGTCCGAGGGTGTGCCGTCCTTTTCCGTCAGGCCGGCTACCTGGGAGATGCCCACAAACGAGGCAACGGAGTCGAACAGGTCCACGAAAAACAAAGAGAAGACCGGCATAATCATGCCTGCGGTCAGCGCACCGGCGATGTCGAGCTTGAAGAAGACCTCCGGGCTGGGCCATGAGAAGATACGCTCAGGCAGGGTCACGATGGGCTTGGCAACCCAACCTGCCTGGGAGACGGCCAGGGCCATAAGCGAGATGATGATCACCCCCAGGATCAGGGCTCCGGGTATTCTTTTGAGCATCATAGCCGAGGTAATCACAAGGCCGATCACGAACAGGATGGTAACGGAATTCAGCGGTCCGAAGGTGATCAGGGTGGCCGGGCTGGCCACGATGAAGCCTACGCTCCGAAGCCCGATCAAAGCCAGAAAGAGCCCGATGCCGGCGGCCAGCCCCAGGCGGAGGGCCTGAGGAATGGCTTTGACGATCGTTGTCCGGGCACCGGTCAGGGACAATGAGATAAACACGATACCGGACAAGAATACAGCGCCCAAGGCAGTCTGCCAGGGGATGCCCATGCCGAGAACCAGGGAGAAGGTAAAAAAGGCGTTGATTCCCATGCCCGGAGCCAGGCTGTAAGGTAGGTTGGCATAAAGGCCCATGGCTATGGAACTTAAGGCGCAGACAAGCACCGTAGCGAACAGGACACCGGCAAAAGGCATGCCCGCTTTGGACAGAATTCCGGGGTTGACCACTATGATGTATGCCATCATCAAAAAGGTGGTGACGCCGGCCCGCAGCTCGATGCCGATTGTGGTGTTCCGTTCCGCGAGTTTGAAGAAATCTTTCATCAGCTTTCCCTGTGTTAAACGTAACAACGCACCTGCCGCCGGAGCATCAGCGAAAGAGCGGCAGGCGGAGCGTACTCTTCAATCAGGCCGCCTCGAGTGCGGGCTTTCTTCCCACGAAAGTTATCCACTTACGTGCCGGTGGTCATGTTTTTGCCCTTATGGGGGTCGGTCCGACAGTAGAGGCTGTCGTTGCAGTTGGTGCAGCTACACTCGATCTGAAGGGTGGTATGAGCAATACCCTTCTCCCTTAATACCTTTTCGATACGCTCCTTCGTCAACTCAGTCTCTTGCAAGGTCCGATCGCTCACCAGGATATGGGCGGAGAATGCCACGCAGTCATGGGCAAAAGACCAGAGGTGAACATCATGGATGCCGATGACCTCGGGAATCGCCGTGATCTCCGTCGTCAGTGCCTTGATGTCGAACCCTTTCGGGGTTAGGTCTAAAAATATCGCGAGCGTATCCCTTATAAGCCTTATCCCTCCCCATACGATGATGCCTCCGATCGCAATGCTGATGATAGGGTCCAAATATATCCAACCTGTGAAGTAAATGGCAATTCCGGATATGATGACGCCGACAGACGAGAGGGTGTCGCCCATGACATGGAGCCATACGGCCTTGATGTTTAAATCCTCGTGACTGCGGCCGAGGATAAAGGCCATGATCGAGTTCCCCCCAAAGCCGATGGTTGCAATGCCGAGCATGAGGGGTATATTTATTTCCGGCGGAGAGAGAAGTCTGTCGTACGATTCATAGAATATTAAGCCGGCGATAACGAGGAGACTCACCCCGTTGATCAGTGCCGCCAGGAGTCCAACCCGCCCGTAGCCGAAGGTGGCGTATCTGTCGGAAGGCCTTCCACTTATTCGGTTCGCAACAAACCCGATTCCCATGGCCAGGGCGTCTGTTGCCATGTGCCCCGCGTCGCTTAACAGGGCAAGGCTGTTACTCAAATAGCCGCCGATGACTTCGGCCGTGAGGATAAGAAGGGTGACAAAAAAGGCGATGGCGAGACGTCTTTCTCCAGTCATACCCATAGCGCATCACCCGGTATCATGCGCGTTCTATGGTGAAATGGTTCAATAGCGGTTCTTTTCATCTTCTCCCGGCAGCTGGGTAGCGCCGGAGTTATTCTACCGCATTCGGGGTTCAGTACGCAAAGGGATACGATTTATGATGCTTTCAATCCTGACCGAATCGGAGTAAGGTCAGACGAAACGAAGGAGAGCGCGTCACCGGCGTGAATATCACGGTATCGTTGGCAAGGGGATTAACATCGGCATATCGATTATGAACTATGACTGATCGCAACCTTTTTTCCGACGCCATCACGCAGGCCCACTTGTTTTCCGGCCTTGGAGAAGAAGAGGTGTCCCGCATCTTCGGCCTGGGCCGGAGGAGCGTGTATCCGTCCGGGGCCACCATTTTTCGTGAAGGCGACCCCGCCGTCATGTGCTGCCTCGTGCTGGCAGGCCGTCTGAAACTCACCAAGTTGCATGAGGAGGGGAAAGAAATCATCGTTCGGTACGTCCCTGCGGGCGAACTGGCAGCCGCCGCCGCCCTGTTTGCGGAAAAGAAATATCCCGTGACGGCGCAGGTTGTCGACCAGGCTGAAATCATCGGCTGGGACCATGAAACCATGAAGGACATCCTCCTCACACACCCGCGATTGGCCGTCAACATGATGCGTGTGGTTATCGAGCGCCTGGAAGAACTGCAGAGCCGCCACCTCGAGCTTCATGCGGAACGGGTGGAACAGCGCATCGCGAGAGCGCTCTTGCGGATCATGGAGCAATCGGGACGCAAGACCGAAGAGGGCATCCTGATCGATTTCCGTCTCAGCCGTCGGGAACTGGCCGACTATACGGGTACGACCCTCTATACGGTAAGCCGCACCTTGAGTAGTTGGGAGAAGCAAGGCTGGATTGCCTCCGGCCGGGAACGGATCGTCATCATCGACCCCCATGCCCTGATGCTCTTCGCCGAAAAGGACTGACGCCCTCAAAAAAACCCGCCAACATTTATCCCTTGTTTGCGCCGGCGCAAAGACAACCCCGCCATTATCCATTATTATCCGACATCATGAAGCTCAACGTGAACATGACCGTCCATGAAGTGTTGCGAGACCATCCGTCGGCGATGGATGTATTCTTTGAGAGGAAGATGCTCTGTGTCGGCTGTCCTGCCCAGGCCTTCCACACCCTAGGTGACGTCGTTAGGCTCTATGGGCTGGACGAGGACAGTTTCATGGCGAGTCTTGATCAGTACGTACGGCAGGAAGGATAAAACGGGAAGAAACACGGATCGGACATTTAAACCATATCTGGTCAATCGAAAGGAGGTTGGCATGAGAGCAACCGAAGAACTCATGAAAGAGCATGAAGGCATAAAAGTCATGCTCAAAATACTGAGCGCAGTTGCGCATAGGGTCAAAGGTGGCTGTGCCGTCCCTAAGAAAGACCTTGACGGGATCGCGGAGTTCCTCTCGACCTTCGTGGATAAGTGTCATCATGGTAAAGAGGAGGATTTCCTGTTTCCCGCTTTCAAGCAGGCCGGTTTACCGCGGGAGGGCGGCCTCATCGGTGTCATGCTCGCTGAGCACGCCGAAGGCCGAAAGATAATCGCCCGGCTGAAGGATGCTTTCGCCACATACGGATCAGGCCGGGACTCCAGAGCGGAAAAGATATCCGAGGCGGCGGACGAATATGTCAGTTTGCTAAGTCATCACATTGACAAGGAAAACGGGATTCTCTTCCCCATGGCCGAAGGGCGCATCAGCGTGGCCGACGACTCCAGAGTCGTTGAGCATTTTGAGAAATTGGAACATGAGCGGATCGGGCAGGGCAAACACGAGGAGTTTCACGTGATGCTTGGGCGCCTCAAGAAGGAATACTTGGCATGAAGGCCTTTTAACGGTGAGAAGGCAAAGTGATTAAGAAAGGAGGATTTGTCATGAAGCGGAAGAAGACGATGGTTATTGCCGGTGCTCTTTGGGCCGCTGCATTACTCGGGGCCTGGCTGTTTACCGCTAATGTGGCTTGGGCCCACTGCGACACGCTGGATGGTCCAGTGGTAACCGAGGCGAAAGCGGCACTTGAAAAGGGCGACGTGACGCCGATTCTCAAATGGGTAACGAAGGAACACGAGGAAGAAATCAAAGCTGCGTTCAGGAAGACGCTCGCCGTGAGGACCAAAGGCCCCGAGGCGAAGGAACTTGCCGACATGTACTTTTTCGAGACACTGGTGAGAATCCATCGCGCGGGCGAAGGCGCGCCTTACACGGGCTTAAAGCTCGCGGGGCATGTTGAGCCGACCGTGGCCGCAGCAGACAAGGCCATTGAGACGGGCAGTGTGGACGAGCTTGCATGGAAGATCGGCCAGGCCGCCGAGAAGGGCGTCCAGGAACGCTTTAAACGCCTGATGGACGCCGGGAAGCACAAGGACGAATCTGTCGAGGACGGAAGGGAGTATGTGGAGGCCTATGTGATATTCGTCCACTACGTCGAGGGGCTGCACAACATGATTCAAACAGGAGGCGCACATGATCGCGGAAAACAAGGACACGAAGAAGGGCACGGGCACTGAGCGACCCGTCAAGTCAATGATGCCCGCAAGCGAGGTATTCGACATCGCGGGGATGGTGGACTATGCGGAAGGCAGCATCGTAAGTCGAACACTGGTCGAAAGCAAGGGTGGGACGGTCACGCTCTTCGCCTTAGACGCGGGACAGAGCCTGAGCGAGCATACAGCCCCCTTCGACGCGCTGGTCCTCGTCCTTGATGGTGAGGGGGAATTCACCGTGGGCGGAAAAACACACCGTGTCGCCACCGGCCAGGCACTGTTGATGCCTGCCGATATACCCCATGCAGTGAAAGCCGAGGGACCGTTCAAGATGCTGCTGACGATGCTTCGATTCAAATAATCGGGAAATTCGCTGCTAATAAAGAAAGGAGGACAACGCGCTATGTTTTGTTTTCAGTGTCAGGAAACCGCAAGGAATCAGGGCTGCACGGTAAGGGGCGTGTGCGGCAAACCGGAGGAGACCGCCGACCTTCAAGACCTGCTCCTTTACGTCTGCAAGGGCATTTCCGTTTACGGCGAAAAACTGCCTGAAAAAATCGATAGAGAAGTCGGNNCGGTTCATCTGTGACGCCCTTTTTACGACCATTACCAACGTCGCCTGGGACGATGGGGTTATCATCGGGAAGGTCAGGGAAGGTCTCAAGATACGTGACGCAATAAAGGCGGCGGCCGGGACTGCGGCACCAGCTACGCTGCCCGATTGTGCTACCTGGAGTCCGCAAACGGACGATGACATCATGGCCAAGGCCAAGGCCGACGAGGTACGTCTCACGGCCACGACCGATGAGGATGTGCGTTCCCTGAGGTCCCTGCTCACGTTCGGTTGTAAGGGGATCGCCGCCTATGCCGAACATGCCGCCATTCTGGGGTTCGAACGGGACGATATTTACGGGTTCCTCATGGAGGCCCTCGCATCCACCACGAAATACCTCTCGACAGACGATATGGTCGCCCTCGTCATGAAGGCCGGTGAGACGGCCGTCGACACCATGGCCCTTCTCGACGAGGCCAACACGACCACCTACGGGCATCCGGAGATGACGGAAGTAAATCTCGGCGTTAGGGACAATCCCGGCATCCTGATCTCCGGCCATGATCTGAAAGACATGGAAGAGCTGCTCAAGCAAACGGAGGGGACCGGCGTAGATGTCTATACGCACGGGGAGATGCTCCCGGCCAACTACTACCCGGCATTCAAAAAATACCGCCACCTTGTCGGCAATTACGGCAGTTCCTGGTGGCACCAGAACGAGGAGTTCGATGCCTTCAACGGCCCCCTCATTTTGACGACCAACTGCCTGATTCCTGTCAGGAAGGAAAATACCTATCTTGACCGCCTCTTTACGGCCGGCGCCGTCTCCTATCCCGGAGCGAAACATATTCCGAACCGGCCGAACGGGGGCATGAAGGATTTTTCTGCAGCCGTCGCCCTGGCCAAGACCTGCCCGGCCCCGAAGGTGATCGAGTCCGGCAAGATCGTCGGCGGGTTTGGCCATAACCAGGTCCTTGCCTTGGCCGACAAAGTGATCGCAGCCGTGAAGTCGGGGGCGATCAAGCGATTCATCGTCATGGCCGGCTGCGACGGGAGGCATAAGACACGGAGTTATTTCACTGAAGTGGCGGAAAAATTGTCGAAAGATACGGTGATCCTGACGGCGGGCTGCGCCAAGTACCGGTACAACAAGCTGCCGTTGGGCGACATCGACGGTATCCCAAGAGTCCTCGACGCCGGCCAGTGTAACGATTCCTACTCGCTTGCCGTAATCGCCCTGAAGCTCAAAGAGGCCTTCGGACTGAAGGACATCAACGAACTGCCCATCTCCTTCGACATCGCCTGGTACGAACAAAAAGCCGTCGCCGTGCTCCTCGCACTACTCTACCTCGGTGTCAAGGGGATGAGACTGGGGCCCACCCTGCCGGGTTTCCTCTCCCCCAACGTGGTCAAGGTCCTCGTCGATAAATTTGCCATCACCCCCATCGGGACCGCCGAGGAGGATATCGCCGCCATGATGGCGGGGAGATAGGGGATCGCTGAATTTGGACCAAACGACATGACGCGCCCGGAGCCACCCGCGGGCGTGTCATGTTTTCGGCATTGACCGAATGAGAGCCTGTGGCTCAGGTGCGCCACAAAACGGCGTTGTTCGGCGAGACAGGAATAGGTGTTGATCCGCCACATCTCCCCCAGCCTGACCCAGCGCCGGCCTTCTGGGAGTTTGTAAGGTCCGTCAGTCATGGGTTGCCTTTCGATTCATATCCGTCGTTTACGGATGGTCATCGTCCTTGCCGACGCTGTTTCCGAACAAACGGTCCCACAGGTCGTCATGGCCCGTTCGGTTAGGATTCTCTCGGTCCAAATGCCACTGTAAGGGATTGTTGATTATGTAGTTGCGGATGCTTTCTAAGGGCACGGCATGCCGTGCCCTTACATCATCCCGAATGATGTGTTCCCAATAGTTGCGTTGCCACACACCGGCGCCGGCCGTACCGCGCATTTCATTTATCCCCCTGGTAACGGCAGATTTATATGAACGGATGACGGTGGGAATGGAACCTGGGGCGGGTTTACCGAATTGTTCCCGTAGGGGCACGGCATGCCGTGCCCCTACATCGTTCACGATCCAGAGAATGCCGTGCACATGGTTGGGCATAATGACAAATTCATCCAATGCGGTGTTGGAAAAATGGTTAGGAATGGCCTGCCAACATCGCAGGGCCGTTTCACCCCATTCGTTCAATTGCATCACCCCGTCCAGGATTCGACCAAACAAATGTGTTCGATCCTGCGTGCAGAGGGTAACGAAATACGCTCCCGGCCGGGTGTAATCCCATCCGGGCAATCGAATCGATCTGCGATGGTGGCGTTCCTTACCAAACGTCTGTTTCATGCCCCGATCGCCGACTTGTTACTATTCCCCAAGAGATGGTTCAGCTTATATTCCTTGGGGATCATATGCTTCCCCTCATCCCTCCTTAGCCTCCTGGTCAGTGAGGGTGCGGGGAGTTGTCTCGACCGGAGACAAGACCGGTATCTCGTTGCCTGTAGCCGCCCCCAGGTCCTTGAACCTTCGGGCTGCGGGCAGGACGCGGGTCTCCATGGAACCCACGGCTTTGTTATAGGCGACGTTGGCTTTCTCCAAGCCCTTGCCGACATCCCCTACGTGCTCAGCCATGGTTCTCATTCGTTCGTAGAGCTGTTTTCCGAGGTCGCTGATCTCCTGGGCATTCTTGGCGATCTGCTCCTGGCGCCAACCGTATGCCACGGCGCGAAGCAAGGCGATGAGCGTTGTCGGCGTCGCCAGAACCACCCGACGCTCGAGTCCGTCCTCGATGAGGCGCTGGTCTGCATCAGCCGCGGCGCCGAAGAAAGACTCGCCGGGAATGAACATCACCACAAACTCGGGGGCCTTCGGGAACTGCTGCCAGTACTGTTTTTCGGCCAGGATGTTCATATGATTCCGTACCTGGGCGGCGTGTCTCGTCAGGGCCGTCTTACGGGCCTCTTCCGACTCTGCCGCCGCTGCGTCGAGGTACGCCTCCAGGGAGACCTTGGCATCAACGACGATCTCACGCCCCGCCGGGAGGCGCACGATG
>DIEZ01000037.1:9211-11913 GCA_002418885.1 Syntrophaceae bacterium UBA5761 | reverse complement strand
CGACATTTCGCGGCCCCCGCCCTTTCCCCGGTGGTCCTGAACATCTCCATGATCGTTGCTGCGCTGACGCTCCGCTCCTTTTTTCCGGAACCGATAACGGCGCTCGCCGTCGGCGTCATCATCGGGGGCATCCTACAGCTCGCCATGCAGTTCCCCTTCCTCCTGAAGCTGGGCGTGCGGCTGAAGCCGGATTTCAGGTTCAACCATCCCGGCGTGCGCAAGGTCGGGCTGTTGATGCTTCCTGCCGTTTTCGGGGCCGCCGTCTACCAGATCAACATCTTCATAAGCACGTTGATCGCCTCTTTCCTCCCCGGCGGCAGCGTCTCTTATCTCTACTACGCCGACCGGGTCGTCGAGCTTCCTCTGGGGATCTTCGGGATCGCCATCGGTACCGCCTCCCTTCCGAGCCTGTCGGCACAGGTCGCCAGGGGGGAAATCGAGGCGATGAAAAAGACCCTCACCTTTTCCCTGAGGCTCATCCTCTTCATCGCCATCCCGGCGATGATCGCCCTGGTGGCGCTGCGCGAACCAATCATTTCCGTCCTTTTTCAACGGGGGGAGTTCGACGCACAATCGACGGCCCTCACCGCCCAGGCCCTTTTCTACTACTCTCTCGGCCTCTGGGCCTTTTCCGGCATCCGTGTCGTCGTCTCGGCTTTCTACTCCTTCCAGGACACGAAGACACCGGTCTACGTCGGTATCGTGGCCCTGGTCGTAAACACCGTTTTCAGCATCATCCTCATGTTTCCCCTCAAGCATGGGGGGCTGGCCCTCGCCACTTCCATCGCCACGGCGGCCAACATGATTACCCTGTCCGTCATCCTGAAAAGGAGGATCGGGCCATTCCTGGACCGGGAGTTCTACCGCTCCGTGTCCCTGTCCACCGCCGCTTCCCTTATCATGTGGGGGGCCATCGCCTTGGTCGACCTCTTTTTACCATGGGACAACGGCGCACCCTTCATGGAGAAGCTCTCCGTCTTATCGCTGGAGATAGCCGCCGGTCTCGCCGTGTTCCTCGTTTCCTCTTACATGCTGAAATCGAGTGAGCTTGCGGCGGCGCTGGAAATCTTCAGGCGCAGGCTCACCCACCGCCCCCGAAAACAAAAACATGAAGACAAAAACCATTGACTTCAATACCCCAAAATGATAGGAGAATCCCTCCTCTGTGAGAGGGAAAACGTACCTATACCGCTACCGCAACATATACCCCACCGGGAACGAAAGGCTGCCGATAATGCTTGACATCAAATTCCTCCGGGAAAACCTCGACTTCGTCCGGCGTAAGATGTTAGAGCGGGGCCAGGAGATAGACCTCGACCGGTTTGCTGCCCTGGAAGCAAAGCGACGCAACATCCTCCAGGAAGTGGAGTCCCTGAGGAGCGAGCGCAATCAGGCCTCAAAGGAAATCGGCCGGAAAAAGGCCGGCAAGGAGGATGCATCGGCGATCATCGCCAGGATGGCGGAGGTCTCGGCGCGAATCAAAGAACTCGATGAACTCCTGAAACAGGCCGAAGAAGAGCTGCGCAATTTCGTGATGACCATACCCAACATCCCCCACGAGTCCGTCGTCTACGGTACGAGTTCCGAAGACAACCCGGTGATCCGTACCTGGGGCGAAAAGCCGGCCTTTGATTTCACCCCGAAACCGCACTGGGAGATCGGCGAGGACCTGAGCATCCTCGATTTCGGCAGGGGTGCGAAAATCACGGGCGCTCGATTTACCCTTTACCGGGGGTTGGGGGCACAACTGGAGCGGGCGGTCGTCAACTTCATGCTCGACCTCCACACGGGGAACCACGGTTACCTCGAGGTCCTCACACCGTTCATGGTGAACAAGGAGAGCATGACGGGGACGGGGCAGCTTCCCAAATTCGCCGAAGACCTCTTCAAGATCGAGGGCCTGGACTACTATCTGATTCCCACGGCGGAAGTACCGGTGACCAACGTCCACCGGGAGGAGATACTGGAAGAAAAGACCCTGCCCGTCTATTACGTTGCTTACTCGCCTTGCTTCCGCGCCGAGGCCGGCTCTTACGGTAAAGACACCCGCGGCCTCATCCGCCAGCACCAGTTCAACAAGGTCGAACTCGTCAAGTTCACGGCGCCGGAGGCCTCATACAATGAACTGGAAAAACTGACCCTCAACGCCGAGGAGGTGCTGAAGCGTCTTGGCATCCATTACCGCACCGTGAGCCTCTGCACCGGGGACCTGGGGTTCTCATCGGCCAAGACCTATGACATCGAGGCGTGGCTGCCCGGCCAGGAGACATACCGGGAGATCTCTTCCTGCAGCAACTTCGAGGACTTCCAGGCGAGACGGGCCTCGATCCGCTTCCGAAGGGAGGAAAACGGCAAGGTGGAATTCGTCCACACGCTGAACGGCTCCGGCCTTGCGGCGGGAAGGACCGTCGTTGCGATCCTGGAAAATTACCAGCAGAAGGNNGAAGGACGGCAGCGTCGTCATCCCCAACGTCCTCAGGCCATACATGAAAGGTATTGACAGAATACCCCCCACGGGATAACATTTTTGAGCGCGGATCGGCTCATGTTCTTCCCATGAACGGGCAGGAGCAAGAAGTCTTCTTTTTGCCGTTAGACACAGACCCTTTCCCCAGCTGAAAGTACGCTTTCGGCTGAACGGGGGATGTAATGTTAGGGTCGAAAAATCATATATAGGTCGGAGGGATGGCCGAGTGGTCTAT
>DIEZ01000037.1:9060-9198 GCA_002418885.1 Syntrophaceae bacterium UBA5761 | reverse complement strand
GTTCGAATCCTGCTCCCTCCGCCAGGAAATTAACAGTAAACGACCAGTCCTTGGATGTCTTTTATTGACGGAGAACCGGCCTTTAAGTTGACTGCAAAATTTGAAACGTGATTTGCGGAGAGATGGCTGAGTGGTCGA
>DIEZ01000037.1:0-8966 GCA_002418885.1 Syntrophaceae bacterium UBA5761 | reverse complement strand
TGGATAGAGCGTTGGACTACGAATCCAAAGGCCCAAGGTTCGAATCCTTGTGGGCGCACCATTATAATCAAGACAGCCAATCTTGCCTTTGCCCGATGTTTACCGCTTTTTTCCCAGAACCACGGGATTCAGGATGTTCGGCGGAACGTCGCCCCGCAAACCGGCCAGTAGATTCTCTACGGCCAGGACGGCCATACGGATGCGTGTCTCCAGGGTGCCGCTTCCTACGTGAGGGAGAAGAGTGACGTTGTCCAGCTCCGCCAGACCCGGGGTGAGAGCCGGTTCGTTCTCGTAGACATCCAGCCCGGCGCCTCCTATCTTCCGCTCCCGCAAGACTTTCACCAGGGCCTTTTCATCAACGACCGGGCCGCGGGATGTGTTGATGAGAAAGGCCGTCGGTTTCATCAGCGCGAGCTCGCGCCCACTGATGAGGTGTTTCGTCTCCTCGGTCAGCGGAACATGGAGAGAGACAAAATCCGATTCCCGGAGGAGTCTTTCCAAGTCGGCATATTCCGTCTTAAGCTCACGTTCACCGGCAGCGTCGATTCGCTCGCGGTTGTGATAGAGGACCTTCATGTCGAAACCCCGCGCCCTCCGGGCCACCGCTTTTCCGATCCTCCCGAGGCCGATGATGCCCAGTGTCTTTCCCGTCACCTCGGTGCCCAGAAACAGCATGGGCGCCCAGTAGCGAAACCCACCCCTACGGGTCAGCCCGTCCATCTCGACGACCCGCCGGGCGGCTGCAAGAATTAGGGCAAACGCGAGCTCTGCGGTCGCGTCCGTGAGGACTTCCGGGGTGTTGGAGACGGGTATGCCCCGGGCCGTCGCCGCCCCGATATCGATGTTGTCGTAACCCACGGCCATGGCGGCAATCATCCGAAGGCGGGGCGCACGGTCCATGAGCTTGCCGTCGATACGGTCCGTGATCATTGAGATGATGCCTTCTTTATCCTGAACGAGTTCCAGGAGAGCCGCCCGCTCCATCGGTCGGTCTTCTTTGTTGCTTTCTACATCGCAGTCCTTTTCGAGCACGGCCGTCACGCCGTCGGGGATGCGGCCGGTAAGAAGAATCTTTGGCTTTGACATCTTGCCACCCTCTCCAGTTCCTTCGATTATCTTTGCTTTCGCGCCGCCAGGGCGACCTCGTAGATGTCGCGGTTCTCTTCGATATAACTCTGCGACAGGGTCAGACCGTGATCATACGGTCTTCCCTGCCGGTCGACCGTTACAAAAGTCAACATGCCCGTGACCGACGGGGTGTTTCCTTCATTCACAAAGACCTCGGCGCTCACGGTAATGCTTTTGCCTCCGAGATAGGCAACCCTGGCCCGTATCTCAATCACGTCCCCCGTCATCGCCGGTTTCCTGAAATCGAAACCATGGATGCGGACGCAGACGACATCTTCCGGTTTACGAGTCAGGTTGATCGTGGTGATAAGGCAGGCCTCAACCAGCCATTCCGCCATCCGGCCGGCATAAAGTGTTCCGTGGTGATTCAGATCTTCCGACTTTATGATCCTTGAAACCCGTGTTTCTCTCATTTCAAAAACCTTTCTCCCGTCCGGTCAACAGGACCGCCGCCCATAATCTTTTGACAACGGAGGATTTTAACTGTACGTTATCCGTATGAAGCTGGAGATGATTCAAAAGATCGACGCCGTCCTCGACCGGGTCAAGGACCCGGAGAGCAACCTTCCCGCGGCACAGCTCGGCGTGATCAAGAGGGTTCGTTACAACGAAGAACTGAGGGCCCTTTACATATTCACGGAATTCTACACCCACCTCCCGAAATGCGTCACATGCGCGGCGATCGCCTCCGCCATAGCGTCCACGATCCTCCGGGATCTCCGGAAGGAATTCCAGGCCGAGTTTCCCGACCTCTCCATTGAGTTTGTTTGACGGTCTCCGGTAAAACCGTTAGAAGAACCGTCCGAACTTGAGGGCCGCGTACATGGGATCAAAATCCGCCCTCAGACCTCTGACCATGACCAGATGGGCCTTCTCCTCTTTGGTAATCTTTTCGAGGATTTTTTTCTGTTCCTTGTCCTTGGTAAGTTTTGACAGTTCCGAATAGAGGAGGATCGAGTTCTTTTCCGTCTGCATGGCCATGGCGCAGGCCTCCCCGACTGATTTGATCTTTTCGAGCCTCTTGGTCGCGTTCTCACCCTTGGGGAAAAGACCCTCCTGGATGATCGATTCCAGGTACTCGTCGACCTCCGGAATGCGGAAACATTCGCCGATGTCCTTTCCTTCCATCTTCGCCCTTAAACCGATAAACGTCTCCATATGCTTGGCCTCTTCTTTAGCCAACCGGGAAAAGACATCCTTCAGGAATTCTTCCCCTTTGAACTTCCTGGCTGCTTTCAGGTAGAAATTCATGCCGTCCCGTTCCGCGTTGAGGGCATAACCAAAGACATCCATCTGCCGTAACGTTCCCATGGTCTTACCTCCTCTGTCCGTTGGTTGGGTTCATGATCTTTCCGGGCTCACCTGTTATGTCGCCGTAAAAATTAATGTCCTATAGGGACCCCTGTCTGTCAAGAAAAAACCGTCGCCGGTCGTCAAATCCACCGCCGAGTTGGGCAAGACGTGCGCTGGTTCGGGGATGCGAGCACCCACTACGAACCGCCGGTTTCCCGGGTCAGGGATGGCACCCATTGGTAGACCGGCCTAAAATACGTGGCCACCTGCCCTTTTCTGGGGATGATGAAAACAAAGCACTTAGTCTCGGAAGGAACAATAGCAATGTGGCGGATGGTCCCGGGGTCGTTGTTCTTCCGAGTGAACATGAGAAGCGCATCCCGAATCTTCGCACTTTCGTAGTAGAGGTAGAAATCGTACCCGCCCCACCTGATCTTTTCCCTGTTCAGACGGTCGGCGTTGGTGATTTTAGGTCCGCGGAAAGCGGCGTACTTCGTCTCTATCAGGTGCCCCTCTTCCGGCGGGGCCTTGCTCAGGTAAAGCGTGATGAACAGACGATCCCACTTCCGGATCAGCTTTGAGAGAGGAAAGTAGAGCCAGGATTGACGGGGAAGGAAGGTAATGGTGGCGTCCACTCTGGCGACTGCGCTATTTTTCTTCGTGATGAAATTGGCGTGATACCCGATGAGTCCCCCGATATTGGTAAAGGTCTGATCCTCCGGCTTGATCACGCCCACAAGGTCATTGAAGGCGGAAAGGAAAAGCCGGTGATTCATGCGCTTCCCCCAGAAATAGCCGTAGGCCAACAGAACGGAAAAGGCTATGAAGAGATAGAAAAGGGGCTGCATCGCAATATATTCATGCTCGAACATCTTTTTTCACTCCCCACTGTAGATGGACAAGAAGGTCCTCACGGATGTCGAAGAGATTTTTGTCCGCGCCGCAGTAAAGGGCCTCGGAAAGCGCGACCCTTTGCATGGGAATTCCTCCCGCTATTTTCTTGAACTCCTCCTCCACCTGCGAGGCCATCTCCCGGTTCTCTTCGGCCACTTTGTTGTCGATGAGAAGGCGCAAGGGCAGCTTCAATTCCTTCAGTCCTTCGGTCAGACGAACCGATTCCCGGAGCGAAAGCAGGTCTGGGTTGAAGACAAGGACCACGCCGCAGTCCCCACCCTGAAGGATTCCGGTCAGCGCTTCATAATTTTGTCTCAGCGCCTTGAGCCGCCGGATGACCCCATCTTCATCTTCGTCGAATTTGAGGCGTATCTCCGGGTTTTTCCCGCCCTCCGGCAGGGCCCCCCGGACCTTCTGGATCGTGTAACGCTTCTCCAGTATCTGCCTCCGGATATGCGTCAGCCGGTCGATCCAGGCGATCGTCACCTGGGGCAGGGCGAGAAACCGCAAGGTCAATCCCGTCGGGGGCGTGTCGAAGATGACGTAGTCAAAGCCCTTATCTTCCCGGATCGTCTTCTCGATGCTCGTGAGGAGGGCGTACTCCTCGATCCCCGGCGAGTATTTCAGGATGGAGAAATACCGGTCGAGGTTCAGGACCTGAAGGTATTTGTATGTGTCGGTGAGAACCGTGACCTCCCTCTCCAGATAGTCGCGGGAGAGCTTCTTGAGATCCACCTCCCGGAGGTGAAGGTTCTCCGTCAGTCGCTTCTCGCCGTCTTTCAACGAAACGCGGAAGATGTCCCCGAGGTTGTGAGCCGGGTCCAGGGAAACGGCAAGGACACGGTAACGCCTTGAAAGCTGCCGGGCCGTGGCTGCCGCCATGGTGGACTTACCCACCCCGCCTTTCCCCGTATAAAAGAGAATCTTCATCACTCGACTCCCAGGGTTCCAACCATCTGCGCCAGCATGTCGCAGGCATCCTCGGCCCGCTGATGAAGGACCGACATCTCCCGTTCCATGAAGGGGAGGAGTTCCACGGAGAGAAAGGTTGGAGGCGCCGGGAACCCGACGAAGGAGCCCAGGAGAAGGAGGGCGAATATATTCTCCAGTTCATTCAATTCCACGCAGGTAAGGGCAATGACCTTTTCGCGGTGAGCCGCACAGAAAACGGAAAAGAACCGACCGATTCGGTCAATGATAGATGTTGCCATTAAACAGGTTCCCTTCGATCAAAAAAACCGGTGTGTGCCCGATTCCAGCACACACCGGTTCGCATGGTCAAGCACTAACTTATGTCCCTTCCCCGGTCTTCTTTCTCGACTTGAAGAAGTCCCAGATAAAGATGAAATTCAAGATCAGCATGATCGCCATGATCGCCTGAACTGTCCAGCCCTGGCCGGGGGCTTTGGCGATATTGGCCGGCATGACGACGATCATGAACCAGACGATCGCGCAGGTGACGGTGACCCACAGGAACCAGGCCGGGATAACCGCCACTATGGCGAACTTCGACTTGAGCTTTTTCGCTACGAAGGCCGCGCCCGTCATGAGGGCGATGGAGGCGATCAGCTGGTTGGCCGCGCCGAAGGATGGCCAGACGATCGTGAACTGCTTACTCCAGGCAAGATACGTCCCGATTAGAGCCGGTACCAGCGAGGCGATCCAACGGTTCGTCAGGAAATTGTAAAATCCCGTTACCTTGTCTTTCACCGGGGCCATCATCTCTACGAGGCAGTACCGGGCAATCCGGTTCGTCGTATCGAGCGTCGTGAGCGCGAAGGCCGAAATCCAGAGACCGCAGATGACCTTGACGAGCTTCGTCGGGATGAAAGAGAGGAAGCTCGCCGCGACCATGTCGGCGTAAGTCTGGACGACCAAGTTGGCCTGGGAGAGCTTGAACTGCTCGGAAACCTTGGTGAAGAGGGCCCCCCAGTTGTCGAGGTTCAGGGCCAGAGGGACGTTGGCCGCCGCCGCTGCGTTCTTCATGGCCGTGAAGCCGTACCCGGCAATTGCACAGATGATGATCGTGGAGAGAAACCCCTCGGTGAACATGGCGCCGTAGCCGATGAAGAGACCGTCCGACTCCTTGGCGATCTGCTTCGACGACGTCCCCGAGGCCACGAGAGAATGAAAACCGCTAAGCGAGCCGCAGGCGATGATCAGGGGCACGGCGGGCCAGAAGGGCGTGGGCTTCCCGCCTATCAGGATCGGCGAGAACTCCGAATACATCGGGATCTCGACCCCGCGGAAGGTGAAAAAAGCGGCGACGAAACCCACGGCGATGCCGAAGTAGAGCAGCCAGGAGTTGAGATAATCCCGGGGCTGCAAAAGTATGTTCACCGGAATGGCTGCGGCGATGATGATGTAGATGAAGAGCACGACCAGCCAGACCTCGAAACTCGCCGGAAGCGGGGTGAGCGTCCCCAGCCAGATGGCGACGGCCAGGAGGGCGACGCCGACCACCGTGGCGCCGACCAGGTTCATGTTGACCCGGTAGAGCAGCACCCCGAGGATAAGGGCGACTATGGTGACGTAGACAGCTGCTGAGGCGATCTCAGGGGTCTTCACAAACATCCCCGCGATAATGGTGCTGAAAGCGGCTACCACAAGGACGAGGAGGAAAAAGACGGTCCAGTAGAAGGCCGTCCCCGTCCGTTTGGAGATGAGGTCCGTCGCCACGAACTGGACGGACTTGCCGTCGTAGCGGACGGAGGCCATCAGGGCCAGGTAGTCGTGGACGGCGCCGATGAATATGTTCCCCAGCCAGACCCACAGAAGGCCGGGAAGCCATCCCCAGCAGATGGCGAGCGCCGGTCCGACGATGGGCCCCGCCCCCGCGATGGAGGAAAAATGGTGCCCGAAGAGAACCGCCCTGTGGGCCGGGACGTAGTCGATCCCGTCGTAGAGACGTTTCGATGGGGCCTCGATCTCATCCGAGGCCCTTACCACATCCCGCTCTATCTTCTTGCCGTACGTGAAGTAAAGACCGATGTAAAGCAGAAAACCGATGATGCCGATAACAGTTGTGGTCATACACTACCTCCTTTCCCGAAATCAAAAAGAGAAGAATGGAATGTTAAAGAAACCCCGATTAAAAAAAGGAATGCCCGCCCTGACCTGAATCAGAACAGGATAACCTCCTCGATAGAACGTTTCGGGACATGGCGCTTCCCTACGCTGTCGCGCCAGTGCGTCATATTCCTTTCCGGCGGTCCGGGCCGGTCTTTCAGATAGCCTGCCCAGTCCGGATGCGAAAAGATGGAAGCATTTTTCTGCCTGTCGCAGGAAAGCATGTATTTGAGGGGCTGTTTGTGTGCGGCCGATGCGGTGAGTCGTGCGAGATTCACGAAATATTTCAGAGTTTCGACGTCAATTATAAAGTCCTCAAGGAGTCTTCGATGGCTTCTTTTCTTTAAGACCAGTTCTTTCACCCTGAGACCTCTTGCGGAGCCTTGAGGTTCGAATCCACGACATCGAAACTGCTCTTGCCGAGATGTTAATTAGACCTTTCATATTTTAAAGTCAATAATTTTCTACGTATGTGTTTTTTCTTTACATCTTTCGGATTTCATATTATTAAATTCGAGTCGTAGATCGCTGCGTATAAAACCAAAAAGAAAGTCTATTCCTCACAAAGAGGTGACAAGATGGCTAAGAAGGAAGACAGGGCTCAAGATGGGCTCAAGATCGGACAGAGGGTGAAGGATCTCCGTGAGAAACAGAACTTAACCCTCCAGGATGTTGCCGCGAAAACGGGCCTTGCCAAATCCCTCCTTTCTGAAGTCGAGAGCGGCGAGGTCATACCTCACGTATCTACACTGCTCAAACTGGCAAAGGCCCTGAACATAGGTATGGCGTCCTTCTTCGAGGATGGCGAAGCCGTTGAAAGGGTCTCCGTCACCCGTAAGGGCGAACGGGCTCGGGTCAAACGCAGACCCCACCATCACGAAGGAGAGGTGGATTACGTCTACGAATCTCTGGAGACGAGAAAACCGGGAAAACATATGGAACCCTTTCTCGTAGAGTTCATGCCCATGGAGACTTCGGAAATGGTCTTCACGAGCCACGAAGGGGAGGAGTTTCATTACGTGCTCGAAGGAAAGCTCGAGTTCCGGACCGACGAGCGGGTGGAGGTTCTGGAGCCCGGCGACGCGATCTACTTTGAGTCGGACCAAAACCACAGTTTTCGCTCCCTCATCAAGAAGCCGTCCAGGGCCATCGTTGTTGTCTGGGCGAAATCATAACCGGAAGTTTAGAGTTTTAATTCAGAGGGGACCATGCTGGAAATCAGATTTCATGGTCGCGGCGGCCAGGGAACGGTGGTCGCCACAACTCTCCTTGCCAAGGCCTTCTTTCAAGCCGGATACCAGGTCCAGAGTTTCCCCTTCTTCGGTGTGGAGCGCCGGGGGGCCCCAGTCGAAGCCTATGTCAGGGTGGATAAAGAGGAGATCCTCCTCCGGACAAACGTCAGTTCTCCCGACCACATAGTCGTCCAGGACCAAACCCTTCTGCACAGCATCGATGTGACCCGTGGGCTCAAACCAGGAGGCTGGATACTCATCAACAGTCCCGCTCTCCCGGCAGACCTCAAACCCTTCGAAAAGTACGAGCTGGCGTGGGTTGACGCAAACCGCATCGCCCTCAAACACCATTTGGGCACCCGCACCCACCCAATAGCCAATACGCCGATGATAGGCGCCTTCGCGAGGGTCCTCGGCATGCCGCCGGTCGATGCGATCGTGGCGGCCATACGGGAAGACGTACCGGGCAAGGTGAAGGCCAATGTGCGTGCGGCGGAGGAAGCATACAAGACGGTGAAAACATTCAGAACTTCTGCTGTAGGGTAGGGTTTAACAATGGCCGGGTCGAAAGTATCTAAACACGTGACGCCCATTTTGATGCCCCGTTCTTACACGTCCACGGAGTCCAACAAGACAGGATCCTGGCGATTCCTGAGGCCGCGTTACGACGAAAAGACAGCCCCCTGCAGCGTCGTCTGCCCGGCCGGAGAAGACATCGCACGGATTGAGATGCTCACTGCGCAGGGACTCTTCAAGGAAGCCTGGGAGACCATCCTGAGGGAAAATCCCTTCCCCGCCGTCTGCGGCCGTGTCTGCTTCCATCCCTGCGAGGGTGTCTGCAACCGGGGGGAGTTCGACGCTCCCGTCGCCGTTCATGTCATGGAGCGTTTCCTTGCCGAGACTGCGCTCCGTTATGACCTCAAGCCTCTCCTGGAGCGATGTCCCGCGAAAAAGGAAAAAATCGCCGTCGTGGGCGCCGGCCCTTCCGGGCTATCGGCTGCCTGTTTCCTGAACCGCCTCGGGTATGCCTGCGACGTCTTCGAGGCCGCNNGCGGAATCCTCAGATGGGGCATCCCGGAATACCGCCTTCCCCTCTCCGCCCTGAGGAGCGAAATCGCGCGGATTGAGAGCGAAGGAGTCCGAATAATGACGGATAAACGGCTTCCAGCCGATTTCGTCGACCGGGCCGGAGATAGCTACGATGCCGTCTTCATCGGGTGCGGTCAAGGACGGACCACGATGCTCCGAATCCCCGGGGAAGACACCGACGGAGTGGAGGACGGGCTCGAGTTTCTCAACAGAATCCGCGGCGGCGAAGCGCCGGCGGTGGGCGGGCTTTCCGCCGTGATC
>DIEZ01000038.1 GCA_002418885.1 Syntrophaceae bacterium UBA5761 | reverse complement strand
TGGACAGTCAGGGGAGCGAACAGTATTATCGCCCTGCGCTGCAGTATCCTGAGCAACCGTTGGGAAGATTTTTGGGAGCATCGTGCGGCGGCGTGAAAATCACCCTCATAAATTTGTCGCACACCCCCGCAGCCGATTTCCGTGGTTCCTTCCCTGGGTTTATGCTATGAATCCGCCGAAGAGGGGTGTAAAAGGCGCTGACGGAGGTTCGCGATGAGAACGACGCTTCGCTCTCTCTGCATCCTGAGAATTCTCTGCCGCGCCGACGGTCCGGTGGAAGAATCCTTCATCCAGAGCGGACTCTTCATCCTCCAGGAAGGCATGGGAGAAACCCTGGATTGCAATTTCTACCTGGACCTGCAAGGCCCCCGCTCGAGGGAAGTCCTCGAAACTCTCATAACCCTGGAAGGGGAAGGTAAGGTAGTTCTCGGCGGCTCACCGAAAGGACTCCTGGTCGAGGCCACCGAAAAGGGAAAACAGCACATCCATCAGGGGGGTGAATGGGGAGCTTTCTTCGACGTCACCCCTGTAAGGGTGCCGGAGGTCCAGATCGACGCCGTTCTTTCACTCAGGGGAAAAGAGGCGCCGCTCGAGATGGCCGCCCTGGGGACAGCCCTGTTCCTGGCGCTGTCTGCCGCAAGTCCAGGCAATATCCTCGAGGAATTGGAGAAGGCAAAGTTTCAGGGAATGCTCGCCGCCGATTTCGTCGAACGGTCGGTGGTGGAAGGTTTTCGGCGTCTTCGGAGATACGGCATCGGACCGGCAAGAAAAGGCGAGAGAACGAAGCCAAGGAGATGAAAGGGAGGCCGAAAGATGAAGCGTTACGTCTGGTTGGCTATCGGGTTGTGTTTGTTGATGTTTTTTTCCGGCTGTGGCTATAAGTCACAAAAACAGGGGGCGATGATCGACGAGGCAAGCGTGGACAAGGTGGTCGTCGACGGACAAACGACCAGGCAGGAAGTCGTCCTGGAATTCGGTCCTCCCACTAAGACCATGGAGGACGAGAAGATGTTCTTCTACACCTGGACGGAGACGAGCAAGTCGAGCGTGCCGCTATATGGTGGAGAGACCACGGTAACCCGGGAGCTGATCATTCTCTTCGACGACGACGGCGTCGTAAAGAATCACAAGATCATCAAAACCGCGCGAGAATCCAAGTCCGGCTTCGGCGGGCAGAAGGTAAAGTAACCGTAGCCTGTAATTGACAGGCTTAGATCACCTCCCATTCGCCGATCTCTCCGGGACAATCGGTATCCTTGCGGTTGTCCCAGTCGTGCCATCCGGTGCACCGCATTAAGACGTCCTGTGCGGCTCTGTCCGGCGTCTCATAGGTGCCGAGCCACATACCGCCGACGCATAATTCATAGCAACCTGAGACCGTCGGGTCGCTACCGATCGTGAACGTCCCCGCCTTCGACCTGAATATGTACATTTTGCTCCCCGGCCTAAAGCCTAAAGATTGATAAAGATTCTCAGCCCTTGATACAGCCGACGGCCCGCAGCCTGGCCACCTTCCGTGAGAGACCCGCCTCGTGGACCACGTTCACTACCTCGTCCAAGTTCTTGTAGGCCTCGGGAATCTCTTCGGAGAGCGTCCCCTTGCCGGCGGCCATCACGATTACCCCTCTTTCCTTCATCTCTTTCGGGATGGACCTACCCCGACTTGCCTTCACGGCCTGAGCCCTGCTCAACACCCTGCCGGCACCGTGGCAGGTACTGCCGAAGGTCTCCCGAAAGGCCTTCTCCGTTCCCGCAAGGACATAGGAGCCGACCCCCATGTCGCCCGGTATCAGCACAGGCTGGCCGTGGCGGCGGTATACTGCCGGCACCGCGGGATGTCCCGGGGGGAAGGAGCGCGTCGCCCCTTTGCGGTGGACGCAGACCTTGACGTCGCCCCCTTCGAGAGGAAACTCTTCGAATTTCGCTATGTTGTGACAGACATCGTAGACCAATCTCATCCCCAGCTCGACAGGACTTTTGTGCAACACCTTTTCGAAGGCTTCCCGGGTCCAGTGCATGAGCATCTGTCGGTTGGCCCAGGCGTAGTTTGCGGCGCAGGCCATGGCGGCGAAATAATCCCGGCCCTCCTGCGAGTCGAGGTAGGCGCACGCGAGCTGCCGGTCGGGAAGGGGAAACCCGAGGGAAGGAATTCCCTTAACCAGCCTGGCAAGGTAATCGTCGCATATCTGGTAGCCCAATCCCCGCGACCCCGAGTGGATCAACACGGCGACCTGGTCTATCTCCAGGCCGAAGGCGGCAGCCGCCTCTTCGTCAAAGACCTCTTCGACCACCTCCACCTCGAGGAAGTGGTTGCCCGACCCCAGCGTCCCGAGCTGTTCCCGGCCCCTCTCGAGGGCCCTCTTGCTTACCCGTTCCGGGTCTGCCCCTCCTATTATGCCGCTGTCTTCCGTCGTCTCCAGGTCGGCCTCCGTGCCGAACCCCGCCTTCACGGCCCACCGGGCACCGTACCGGAGCACATCTTTTTCCTCTTCTGTCGACAGCTTAAGAGGCCCTGTGGAACCCACGCCGGAGGGGATGTTCCGGAATAGGGCGACTACCAGGTCCTGCAACCGGTCCCTTATCTCTTCGAAACGGAGTTTCGTCGCCACGAGACGGCAGCCGCAGTTGATGTCGTAGCCCACGCCGCCGGGAGATATGACACCCTCCTCGAGGTCGAAGGCCGCAACGCCGCCGATCGGAAAACCATAGCCCCAGTGCATGTCGGGCATGGCGAACGAATACCTCAGGATACCGGGTAGGCAGGCGACGTTGGCCACCTGACGGGGGCTTTCGTCCTTACCCGCCTCTTCCATCATCTTCTCACTCGAATAGATCAGCCCGGGCACCCTCATCCCGCCCGTCGGCGGGATCAACCAACGATAACCGTCCAGCTTCTCAATCCTTATCTCAGACATCGAAAATCACCCTTGCCCGCCATCCCGCGGGCGTCTCGACGACCTCCGTCCCATGGTAAGTCACCGCCTTGATCTCCCTCCTGACGCGGTGCCGCGCCGGGTCGTACGCCGCCACCCGGACCTTTCCCCTCAGATGCCGGTCATCCAGTTCTTCTATGGTAAAGGATGTGGGAACCATCTTTTCTCCGTTAAAAAGAAATAGCACCTCACGCAGGAAATTAACCAGGAGGTCTTCCCGGTCCGCGCCCTCCACCGAGATTTCCCTGACGACCGTCGGTTCAGTGCCTTTACGGTCCACTATCAACTCACGTACCGCCGAGGCTGCGTTGGCGAAGAGCTCTTCTCCGGTCTTCCCGAAGACCTCAAGGCCCAGGTCCGCCGTGTGGTCGACCAGGCGATAGGGCTTCACAACTCTTCACCGCCTTCCGCCGTTGCGCCCTCTTCATCTTTTCCGTCGTCCTTGCCGTTGCCCCGTTCCGTCCGCGCGACCCCGACGACTTTTTCTTCCGGTGCGATGTCGATGAGCTTCACACCCTGGGTATTGCGGTGCAGGACGCTGACTTCGTCGACGTGCAGCCGGATGATGTTGCCCGTGTTGCTGATGAGCATGACGTCCTCGTTACCGACTACCTGCTTGATCCCGGCCACGGCACCTGTCTTCGGGGTGGTCTTCAGGTTGATGACGCCTTTCCCGCCCCGGGACTGGAGCCTATATTCTGCGATCTCCGTGCGTTTGCCGAAACCCTTTTCCGAAACCGTCAGGATGGTGTTTTCGTTTCCGATGACCTCCATCCCCACGACCTCGTCGTCTTCGTCGATCCGGATGCCCGTGACGCCCCTGGCCGTCCTGCCCATGGACCTTACCTCGTCTTCCTTAAACCGGATGGCCATACCTTTGCGCGTGCCGAGCAGTATATCCTGGGTACCTGTCGTCTCCTTGGCTTCGATCAGCTCGCCTCCCTCGTCGACGCCGATCGCGATTATCCCCCCTGTCCTCGGGTTCGAAAAGGCGGTGAGGTCCGTTTTTTTGACTATCCCCTTTTTCGTCGCCATGACGACGTACTTGCCGCCTACGAAGTCACGGACCGGTAGGACGGCGGAGACGCGCTCGTTCGGCGATATCTGGATCAGGTTCACAATCGCCTTACCCTTGGCGGCCCTGCCCGCCTGGGGCACTTGGTACACCTTGAGCCAGTAAACGCGGCCGAGGTTCGTGAAGATCAGGATGTAGCTGTGGGTTGAGGCGACGAAGATATTCTCCACGAAGTCCTCTTCCCTCGTCACCATCGCCACTTTCCCCCGACCACCGCGGTGTTGGCTGCGGTAAAGGCTTACGGGGTTACGCTTGATGTAGCCGGAGTGGGAAACCGTCACTACCATGTCCTCCTCGACGATCATATCCTCGATGTCGATGTCGTCCACGCTCTGGACGATCTCCGTCCTCCGTTCATCGCCGTACTTCTTTTTGATCTCCTCGAGTTCCCCCACGATGACGTCCAGGACCTTTTGCGGGTCGTCCAGAATGTCCTGGAGCCTTCGGATGAGCTCCGTCAACTCCTTGAACTCGGCGTCTATCTTCTCGCGTTCGAGACCGGTTAACCTCTGCAGTCTCATGTCCAGGATGGCCCTCGCCTGAGCCTCGGTGAGCCCAAACCTCCTGCAAAGCCCGTCGGCGGCCTCCTGCGGGTTCTTCGCTGCCTTGATCAGGGCCACGACGGCGTCGATGTTGTTCAGTGCGACGATGAGACCTTCAAGGATGTGGGCACGCTCCTTCGCCCGGGCGAGGTCGAACATCGTCCGGCGGATGATGACTTCCTTGCGGAAGTCCAGGAACTTCTGGAGGATCTCCTTGAGATTGAGGACGCGGGGCTGACCCTTGTCGATAGAGAGCATTATGATCCCGAAGGTCGTCTCCATCTGGGTGTGCTTGTAAAGCTGGTTGAGGATGACGCCGGAAGGCTCATCCTTCTTGAGGTCGATGACGATGCGGATACCCTCCCGGTCCGACTCGTCCCGGAGGTCGGCTATGCCTTCCATCTTCTTTTCCTTGACTAGCTCGGATATCCGCTCGATCAAGTTTGCCTTATTCACAAGGTAGGGAAGCTCGGTAACGATTATGCTCTCCCGGTCGTTCCTGGCGTTCCTCTCGATGACGGCCCGCGCCCTGACACGGATCATCCCCCGGCCGGTCTTGTAAGCCGAAACGATCCCTTCCCTGCCGTTGATGAACCCCGCCGTAGGAAAGTCCGGGCCCTGGATGGAGTGCATCAACTCCTCGACGGCGATCCCGGGATTGCGGATGAGGGCGATCGTCCCGTCGACGACCTCGTTCAGGTTGTGGGGCGGGATGTTCGTGGCGACCCCCACGGCGATACCGGAAGAACCGTTCAGCAGCAGGTTGGGGAACCTGGCGGGCAGGACGGAGGGCTCCCGGAGGGAGGCGTCGTAATTGGGGACAAAATCGACGGTGTCTTTTTCGAGGTCGGCGAGCAGCTCTTCGGCGATTCTCGCCATCCGTATCTCCGTGTAACGCATCGCGGCCGGCGGATCCCCGTCGATGCTGCCGAAGTTTCCTTGCCCGTCGATCAGGGGGTAACGCATGGAGAAGTCCTGAGCCATACGCACGATGGTATCGTAGGCCGCAGCGTCTCCGTGGGGGTGGTACTTACCTATGATATCACCGACTATCCTAGCCGACTTCTTGTAGGGCTTATTCCAGACATTCCCCATCTCCCACATGGCGTAAAGGGCGCGGCGATGGACCGGTTTGAGGCCGTCCCGGACGTCCGGGATGGCGCGCCCGATGATNNCGCTCATCGCGTAATCCATGTAGGATTTTCTCATCTCGTCTTCGATATTTACGGGTACGTTTCTCTGGTAAAGCATCTCCATGTCGATACACCTTCATCCTGGGTCATCATTTCAAAAAAGCCTCGTGGTATCAACCACTAAGCCAAACACGCGGTGGAATTATACCATCTTTTGCCGGAGAAGTCGCCATCTCCGGCAGGGGAGCACAAGGGATTACCCTGTCTGATCAGAGTGGACGCGGGCGGGATTGGGTATGAGGCGGTTCAACGGACGTCTTTGGCGTCTTTACTCTTCTCCTTGGCCGCGTCTATCTCGCGGTCTTCGTCGAACCCCCCGACAGGCCTCATGAAGGTGTACCGGAAGGGCTCCTCGACGAGTTTCTTGGCCGCCGTCTCGACGCTGTCGCTCGGAATCGAAAAGGGCAACGAGACGATGAATAGGGCCGTACCGACGACGGTGGCCGCCAGGCTTACCGGCCTGACTATTAGGATGTCAGCCGGGACGGGTATATCGGGCTCTTTCCCAAAGGCCGGCCCGGACACCCCGGACGCGATGACAATCGCTAACGCCACAAACAACGTTGCTGCTGCCTTCATCGAAAGCCTCCTTACAGTTTCTTTGCAGTAAATCTAACAGAGACGGGCGAATAAAGCAAAAACGAAATCGCCGAGCGGGCGGGCGTTGCCATGCCCCGGCCCGGGTTCCCCGGTTTTGAGGTTCGGTTTTGAGACCTTTGACATTTACTTCTGTTTTTGCTATGAAGCTGTGCCTTTTTATGTGGGGGGATAGGGGCTGCTGATCCGCACAGATTACAGGGAGGGATTGTTTTGTAAAGGCATTCTATCGGCAAGGAAGGGAGAATCGTTCCACCCATGAAAGAAACAGACGTCCGTGATGAAAACATACGAACAGAAACATTGGGTACTGTCGATTTTTATGACTGGTTAGATACTTTCGAGCATAAGTTACGCCCCAAGGCGGAGAAACCCATTCCTAACGTCATCGGCAAATGACGGGGCGTTTCCGTCACCGGAAACGCATTTTTAGGAAGTCGAGGTCTATTTCAGGGTAGACGGGGAACCGGGACATGACCGCCCGCACCCTTTCCTTCGCCTCAGCCTCGGCCTTAGGTTCGACCTCGTACTTCGCCTTGCTCTTCTCACCGCCCGCGGTCAACGGTTTTGTGTTGTCCAGCACCAGGCGGATGATCGAGGCGATCTCCTTCATTTCCTCTCTATCCATGTTAAGCGTCGTCACGGCGGGTGTGCCGATCCTCAACCCGCTCGTGTACCACGGGCCGTTCTGGTCGAAAGGCAAGGCGTTGCGATTGAGTGTGATGCTGCACTGTCGCAACGCGCTTTCCGCCTGCCTCCCGGTGATGCCGAAGGGGCTCACGTCGACCAGAAACAGATGGTTGTCCGTTCCGCCCGTCGCCACTTTCATCCCCAGACGCAGGCATTCTTCGACCATGGCGCGGGAGTTCTCGACTATCTTCCGTGCGTAGGCCTTGAACTCCGGACGGTTCGCTTCGACGAAGGCCACGGCCTTGGCCGCCATAACGTGGGGAAGCGGCCCGCCGAGCACGAGCGGACAACCCCTATCCACGGCGTCGGCAAACTCTGTGCTGCAGAGAACCACGCCGCCCCGGGGCCCCCGGAGGGTCTTGTGCGTCGTCGTCGTCACAACCTGGGCGAAGGGGAACGGACTGTAGTCGCCCGCAAACACGCCGCCTGCCACCAGCCCGGCAAAATGGGCCATATCCACCATCAAAACCGCGCCCGCCCGGTCTGCTATCTCCCGCATCTTCCGGAAATTGATGGCCCGCGGGTAAGCGCTGTAACCGGCAAGCAGGATCAACGGCCTCACCGCCAGGGCCTGTTTTTCTATCGCGGCTAAGTCGAGGAACCCCGTCTCCCTGTCGACTGTGTACGAGAAGGCCTGAAACATCCGTGCCGAGACGTTGTTCCGGTAGCCGTGGGTCAGGTGGCCGCCGGAATAATAATCCATGCCGAGGAGCCGCTGGTTGCCCATTCTTGCCCGCAGAGACTCCCATTGTTCCGCCGTCAATTTTGAGAGGTTTGTCTCGCCCAACTCTTCGAGGGCCGGCATCTCCACCCTTGCGGAGAGGATCGCCCAGTAGGCGACGAGGTTCGCGTCGGCCCCACTGTGCGGCTGCACGTAGGCGTGGTCGCAGCCGAAGAGCTTGCAGGCCTCGGTTGCGGCCAGGCTCTCCACGGCGTCCACGTTCTCACAGCCCGCGTAGAAGCGGTGGCCGGAGACTCCCTCGGCGTACTTGTCCGTCAGCAGATTTCCCATGGCGAACTGGGTCGAAAGGGATGAGTAGTTCTCGCTGGCGATCAGCTTCAGGTTAGTTCTTTGGGCCTCTATCTCATTGATGACGGCCTTTGCCACTGGGGGAGAAACACGGGAGACGACCTCCAGGTTAGCGAGGAGGGCAAGAAACTCCGGGTTTATTTCCTCAGTTTTTTTCCCGACAAGGTATTCGACGACGGGACTTGCGACCATAGGGATCCCCTTTCTTTGACCGATTCCTCACACAGCCCAGGCGCACGACCGCGTGAGAAGAGCTCCCCGATGGTTTTCCATCTTGAACGCCAGTTGCTCAAGTAACGACGGGATTAACGGTATCACCCGAAAAGAACACGATGGGCTGGTTTTTACCAGAAGTTCATCTTTTTGCAAGGACAATTTACTTCTGTCCGGCGTCGCCCTGAAGGAACTTCAAATAATGTCCGGCCGTCTCCTCCGGCCTCTCGAGCATCGGCATGTGCCCGCAGTCCTTGATGATGACCGTTTGATGGTCTTTGATGCGTTTTTCGATTATCGGCACACACGACACGTCGAGGATGTTGTCCCTGTCGCCCCAGAGGATCAGCGTCTTCGCCTTGATGAGGGGTAGATAAGACTCGAGAGAAATAGGCTTCCTGATCATGTCTGCCATGACCTTCTCGTTGAAAGGCCCGTCTTTGATAGCCCGCGCGACTATGGCCTTTCTCACGGGATAGGGGATCGTCGGGACCTTCACGAAGGCGAGTCTCATCATCCGTTCGAAGTCCTCTTCGCTTTTGATCACAAACGGGTTGACCCCCTTCTCGAACATCTTCATCAATTTGCTTTTCACCCCGCCCTGTATCCCTCCCGGCGCGAGGAGCGCCAAGCTCGACACCTCCTGCGGATACTTGGCGGCGTACACGGCCGCGATCGTACCGCCCATCGAATTCCCGGCGACGTTTACCTTCCCCAGTCTCATGACCTGGACGAAACGATGAAGACGCTCTACCTGACTCTCGATGTCGTAACTTGTCTCCTGGCTTCGAGAGCTCCCTCCGAAGCCAGGGAGGTCCGGGATGACGACGCGATATTTCGGGGTGAGGTACTTTGCGAAGGCCGTCCAGTTGTCCTTGTCTGCCGAGTAGCCGTGAAGCAGCAGGACCGCTTCTCCTTTGCCGCCTTCCAGATAGACGATACGATTGTCGTCGACTTGTACTGACCGGTCGGAGAGGCCGGAAAGACTACGGTTTACGTACTGTGCCGCCCGGAAGACCGTACCGGGAAACAAAATAAAGAACAGGACCAGGGCGACGATTATGACAATCAGTACGACCCCGACTCCCCCGGCTGTTCGTCCTTTCATCGCCTTTCCTCTGCGGGCTCTGCTGGTGGTCGCCTTAAGGTGTTCCATCTTCTCTACACATCCAAGTTTTGGGCGTAGAGGGCGTTTTTGTAGATGAAGTCCTTGCGGGGTTCGACCTGGTCCCCCATCAATGTGGTGAAGACGTCGTCGGCGATGACGACGTCTTCGACCTTGACCTGTAAGAGGGTGCGCTTCTCCGGGTTCATCGTCGTTTCCCAGAGCTGCTCGGGATTCATCTCGCCGAGGCCTTTGTAACGCTGCACGGTGATCCCTTTCTGGCCCAGGACGGTCACATGCTCCACGAGGGCGGCCATGCCGGAGAGTTCCTTCTTCTCCCCGTACTCATCGACCACCGTGTAAGGCGGCTCACCCAGCGCACTCACCTGGTTGAGGAGATCTTTGACCTCCAGGAATCGGGGTGATTTGAATATCTCCCGGTCCAGAACCGTGGTGAAGACTTGTCCTTTCATCAGGTAGTCGAGGCTCAGCTTGTAGCCGCTGTGCTCCGGGTCCGGCTCCGTCCGATAGTTCACGAGTCTTTCACCGACAGCCGTCCTCACCCTCTTAGCGACCTTCAAGAGGGCCGCCTCGTCCTGGAAATCCTCCGGCGAAAAGGCCGGGTCCCCGGCTAAGATCCGCATGACAGTACGGTTCTTTTCCTCCTTCTCAAAACGGTCGAGGACGGTTTCGATTCGCATCACGCGCTTAACCAACTGGAGCAGGCGGTTGCCGTTGATGCTCGCCCCGCCGCCCGTCACCAAGCTCATCTTACCCACCCCGTTCTCCAGGATGTAGTTCTTCATCTCCTCCTCTGTGCGGATGTACATTTCCTTCTTCTTATCCACCACCTTGAAGAGGGGCGGCTGGGCGATGTAGAGGTGCCCGCGCTCTATCAACTCCCGCATCTGACGGAAAAAGAAGGTCAGAAGAAGCGTGCGGATGTGGAGGCCGTCGACGTCCGCATCGGTCATGATGATCACCTTGTGATACCGGAGTTTACTCACGTCGAAATCGTCCCGGCCGATGCCGGTGCCCAGCGCCGTGACAACGGTCTTGATCTCCTCGTTCTGCAACATCTTGTCGAAGCGTGCCTTCTCGACATTGAGGACCTTACCTCTGAGGGGCAGTATCGCTTGGTTTTTCCGGTCACGCCCCTGCTTGGCCGAACCGCCGGCGCTGTCGCCCTCCACCAGGTACACCTCACTGCGGGCCGGGTCGCGCTCCTGGCAATCGGCGAGCTTTCCCGGGAGCGAACCCCCTTCGAGGGCTCCTTTCCGGCGCGTCAGTTCCTTGGCCCTCCGGGCGGCGTCCCGGGCCCTTGCTGCGTCGATGGCCTTCCCGATTATCTGCCTCGCCACCGCCGGGTTTTCCTCCAGGTAACTCCCCAGCTTCTCGTAGACGATGTTCTCGACGAGTCCCTTGACCTCGCTGTTTCCGAGCTTCGTCTTCGTCTGACCCT
>DIEZ01000051.1 GCA_002418885.1 Syntrophaceae bacterium UBA5761 | reverse complement strand
TACCTTTCTCCTCGAGGTTGCTCAACGCCTTGCGCTGGAGCGCTACGAGCGTGCTTCGTACTTTCTGGCGCGCCTCGGCTTCGGCCCGGGTACGTACGACGGGGTCAGGGCTCTCCGCATACCGGCCTGCCGAGACCAGCGACTCAACTGTCAGTTTGTCGCCTGCGAGCAGACGGCCCACAGCCTCCGTCTCCGCAGTCAGGTCGAGAGTGCCGACCTTGAGGTCGCGGTAGAAGAGGAGGGAGTTCGCTCGCGAATGGTCGATGAGCCGGCGGGTCCATACACCGCGCGCGGCATCGACGATGCGGCGAATCTCCGGATTCAAGTCTATGGATTGAGGTTCTGTCATCGAGCGCCAGCCTCGGGTTGCCTACATCGCGAGGCGCCTAACACAAAGCTAACCCAGAGTGGCCCGCCAGGGCCACGATTGGGTTCAGCGCCTCGTTAGCCATGTTCTTCAAAACGGATTTGCCGTTGCCCATTTCACAACCCCCTTTTCGAGTTCGTCCAGTTGCGGCAACACGGATTTGTACCAATGTTTTCGAGCATCAGCAGCCATACAACTTGCCCCAGCCAGGAGAGCCCTTCTTGGCCACGGCGCCTCGTTCGTGAGGTTTCTCCATTGCGATTGGAACCAATGCCTCTGGTGTGCTCTGCCCATCGCCAGAATTAGCTTTCTGCGGGAAAATGCATCATGTGCCGTGCCAAGCATTGTAAAGAAGCGGTCCTCGTTGTCCCATTGCGTGGTATGAGCAAAGAGGTCCAGAGCCCAGATGCGATGATACTCCAACTCGCTAACCAGTGATGATTCGAGAAGGTCCAGTACTCGTTTGCCTATGTCGTGGTATTGCGGTGTCTTCAAGTTCCGGAGGCTCGTAAAATACTGAATTATATCTGGAAATGCAGGATACAGGACGTCAATACTGTTGAATAGCTCGTCGACAAGGGACGGATCACCAAGCTGGCCCATCCGCCTAAGAACGAATTTCACTACTCCGAAATCGATGTCGGCCTTATCCAATTCCTCCTGTAAAAGCCCACTCAGATTCAGAGAATTGATTACTTCTTGTTGCTCTGCGTTTAAGTCAGAGTACTCTATCTCCTCGTAGGAGCTTGAAAGGCCGAGTTCACTAATGAGTTCTTGGACCTTCTCATAGAGAGAGTCGATTTCTCTTTCCTCCGGCGAGGAGAGGTATCTCTTTCGGAACTCCTTTACGCGAAGCACATGCGTTTTTTGTGGCTGAAGCGCTAAGCCGTGGTTTCGATACAGAACCTCAGCCAGAAATGCCAAGGCACGATATGCCTCCGCATGGGTCTTTGTGAAGATGCGATAATCGTCATTAAACCGGATGTAATTAATCCCGTTCGCCATAAGGGCCTCGTCAACGTCCGCTATGGCGACTTCGGCAAGGACACGCGAAGGCGCATTTCCAACCGGTATTCCGAAGGTTTCCGTACCGTTCCAACCAGACAGAAGCCTCATGATAGCGACTACGTGCTGAGAAAGAGTCGTAGCGTTTGACAGGGCGCCGTGTAAGCGGTGATGGTATATTCTGGGATAGAAGTCGGCTATGTCGGCAAGAGCAACGTGAGTATATGTCTTATCCATCAGCAACTCCCGACTTCGGGCAAGAAACTGATCGTAGCCGATCAGAGGATCAAAGAGTTTCCCGTCTTTCTTGGGCAAAAGTCGATAAGAGAAGACCACGTTATGTGCTACCGGAACTCGATTGTTTTCAAGGTCTTTGGCGACCTCACGTATAAGGGCCGCGAAGAGGAGAAAATCCAATGGATCCAATTGCGTGATTACTCGAAAAGCATATCGGCCTTTCGGGGCCAACAGTGAGCGATGGGCACGCACTTTCCAGGTCAAGGCATCCTGTTCCGAAAGGTACGATCTGATCTCGGGCCACACATGTTGGATTGCGGAATACTCAAACGGCAAGGGCAACATGCTTGTATCGTCGAACCGGTTTACATGCTCCAATGCCCAGTCTAGGCTTGAAGGTTTCAATTTCAGCATTTCAGTCCTTGGCTAACGACTGACCTCACGCGCGGGCGGGTAGCCCGTCGCGTGCAGGTCATTGTTGGGCGCTCTCCTGTTTCGTGAATGCCTTGAATGCATCCTTCAGGAAATCCTTGAACGCCGCGTTCTTCAAGTCGAAGTCTTCCTTCATTCTGAACCTGACGCGATCCGACGATGGGTTCCGATTCTTCACGACGACCGAACTGGCCATCCCCAGCTTTTCCCCCAGAGAGTCGTCCATGTCGAACACCTCAACGCCTAGCTGCTTTGCCAGAGCGTCGGTCTTGAACACTCCTGCCTTCACTATGAAGTCCAGCACCAGGAATCGGGGTTTTGTGTTGATGCAAAGCCAATTGTAGCCATTGACTGGGTAGGCGATATAGTACTTCTGATTCCACCGCGGTCCTTCGAGTTCAAATTCATCCTGGAGGATCTGATCCAGCGTCAGGATCATCTCCTTCGTCTTCGGGCTGCACCGCCGCTCAAGGTGCCACGCACGACCATCGCTTCCCCAAGGCTGCTGCCCCTCTGTGCCAGGCTTCCCGACTGAAACGAAGCGATTCACCGGCATCGGAATAATTGTTGACGGCTCGACCAGAACGGTATCCGCCTCCCTGTAAGCGGCAACTTCAATGAGTTTGATGTCTATGTTGTGGTCGCGGAGCCACAGGGCAACACTGCCCAGCTTTTCGCGCACTGCTGAGCCAACAATGATGATGCGCTGGTCTTGGTTCAGATCGGGAATCACATCCACGCCGGACTCCCCACAGAAAGACTCGAACCTGTCGTTGAAGTTGAACTCCGGATCGCCGACTTTGCCGAAGTAGTTCCTCGCCACGTTCTCGAAATCCTCAAACCGCCACTTCGCCAGATAGCTGGCGTACCGGAGACTCTGAATGTCTACCGGGTCCTTGATGTGGCCGCGCTTGAGTTCGATGACTACAATCATGCCCTGCGGGTCTACGGCCAGCAGGTCAAGACGGTCCTTCGTATCCGGTATTTGGACCTGGCGTCCGAAAATCAGGAGAGGTTCCCCGAGAAGCATCGGTTTGGCGGCTATCCAGTCCTCAAGATGCTCCTCAAGCAGTTTCTCGTCTTTGAACTTTGTCTCCTTGACGGGAGACGGTCCCTTGTCTGTGATCTTCCATAGTGCCATGTCTCATCTCCTCCCGCCCAACGCGGAGTTGAGCGTCGGAGCGCGCCTGCTGAAAGCCGAAGGCTTTCGTTGCAGGTGCAGTGCCGACGCTCGAACGACTTTGTTAGCGACGCGCGAGTCAGCGCGCGGAGCGTTTTCATCGGAGATGAAAAACAAAGTCGTGAGAGCGGGCCTTACGCTCAACTCCGCGTTAGCGACGCGCGCAGCGCGGCGCTAACGTAAAGCTCTGCGTGACCCGCGCCGTTTGCGGGTTCCGCAGCAGAGACTTGTTAAGCCGAATTGTCAATTAAAGACGATTCCTTTGGCACAACCGATTATTGATGCTGTGTTAGTTGCCCGAAACCACAGATCACCATTTGGCAAATAGGTTGATAAATGCGAACCTTCTTGACCCTCTATTCGTAGACCCTTGAAGAACATGTGGATACGCTCGACAACGATCTTCGAAGGTGGTTCAGTCCGGAAGATAAGGGCAATGTCACGATAAGCACCACGTATGGTAGTTCGAAGGCCAACGGTATCTACGTCCCAATTGTGGACAAAGGCTCGCCATTGATTCTCGACTATTTCTGCGATAGGCTTGCCGTTCTTGTCACAAAAGAGAGCGTTGAGACCAAAAGGGGCGTTGGGTGACTCCGGTTGGCTGAAACCCAATAATGTGCGACCAGCCACTTCAAGAATTATCGGTGTTGATTGGATGGTTAGGCCACCCAACACCACTGTAGGGAAACCTCTAGCCTCGAGATTGTCGGACGAAAATCCAATCTGATATGTGCTTGGGTGCTCAACTGCCTGAAGGAGTGCAGAAAATGATATTCGGCCGCTGGTGACCTTTGTGTGGCACGAAGGGCAGAGAGCTGTAATACCTTCGGCTGTATGTGTTAGTGCTTCGGAAAAAGGTGGGTTAAAGTGGTGGTACTCGATAATGGCTCCTCCGCAGACCACACAGCCGAATCCGCTTCGTTTTCTTATTTCTCGACGGATTGGTTCAGGAATTTCTCGGGCGAGCCCAAAACGATTGCTTTTGCTTTTCTTCATATGTTTTCTTTCTAGGGCTTAACGCGGAGTTGAGCGTCGGAGCGCGCCTGCTGAAAGCCGAAGGCTTTCGTTGCAGGTGCAGTGCCGACGCTCGAACGACTTTGTTAGCGACGCGCGAGTCAGCGCGCGGAGCGTTTTCATCGGAGATGAAAAACAAAGTCGTGAGAGCGGGCCTTACGCTCAACTCCGCGTTAGCGACGCGCGCAGCGCGGCGCTAACATTATATGTTTCTAATATTCCATTGACTTCTATGCCTTACACAGCAACCGTAGGTGAGATTCTCATGCTTGTCAAGCATTTTCAAAAGTACTATATGGATATGTCTCGAGAATTATATGGCAAGTTTTAAAGGCATCAAAGGGCTAAGGTGATGCATGATAATCAAAATCTGGTAATTGCTCCAGGCATATTATCATTTGTAATTCAATGAATGATGTTATATAGAAACTAAGTATTACATAGGATAGGAGATTATCATGCAGACCTTCAAGGAGTTCCTCCTGGGAAAAAAGTTGGCGCCGGAGAAAAGACTCCCCTACTTTATCAACTGGGTATCAAGGTTTCAGAACTTCTGCGGGATAAAAGCGGGTCAGATTTTCACCAAGGAACAGGTTGAGTATTTCCTCAAAGAGATGGGCAAGAGTCATGAGGATTGGCAGGTCAAGCAGGCAAAGGAGGCCATTGACCTGTACCGTTACTTCCTCGGCAAGGCTTCCTCGGATGACGCCCCTTCAACTCAGGAGACGGCCGAGGAATGGGAAAGACTGGAAGAAGAATTGGTTCGCATACTGAGGCTGAAGCATCGCTCCCTAAGTACAGAGAAGACCTATCTGGGTTGGGTGCGGGACTTCTATCGGTTCCTTAAGGGCGCGCATCCTTCGGAGCTTGAAAGTTCCCATGTCAGTGACTACCTTTCCCACCTGGCCGTGGAGCGGAAGGTTTCGGCGGCAACACAACACCAGGCATTCAACGCCATACTCTTTTTCTACCGCAATGTAGTCAATAAAGAGATTCATGACCTCAGTGAAGCCGTTCGCGTCAAGAGGCGGAGAAGACTGCCGGTAGTGCTCACAAAGCAGGAGGTGCTGAGGCTCCTTGACCAGATGGAAGGCACAGTCAGGCTCATGGCAGAGCTTGCTTACGGGTGCGGACTGAGGGTGAGTGAGTGCATCAGGCTAAGGATAAAGGACATCGATTTCGAACAGGGCTATCTTACGGTGAGGGCAGGAAAGGGAGACAAAGACAGGATGACGGTGCTCCCCGAAAGCATCAAGGAAAAGCTGCGGGAACACTTGGAGCATGTCAGGGACCTACACGAGAAGGATGTATCGAGCGGGGTTGACGGTGTCGTTCTTCCGGACGCCCTCTCGAGGAAATACCCCAACGCCGGCAAGGAGTGGGTCTGGTACTGGGTGTTCCCTTCAAGGGACCTTTCCGTTGATCCGCGCGCGAGGGTAATACGCCGCCATCACGTTCACCTCAACACGCTCCAAAAGGCGGTTAAGGCTGCTGCCGAAAAGGCTGGGCTCTCAAAGCGGGTTACGGTGCATACCCTAAGACACAGTTTTGCCACCCACCTGCTGGAGAAGGGTTACGACATCCGGACGATCCAGGAACTGCTCGGCCACAGCAACGTCCAGACCACGATGATATACACCCATGTGGCCACAAGGAACCGTCTGGGGGTCAAGAGTCCCCTGGACGGATGACACGAAACCGCGGAAGGAAATCTCTGCATGGCACTATTCGTATCCGTCGGTATCGATACCGCATCGGCGGGGATGCCGACACCATTGTCCCTGATGCCTGACCTCCGGCGCTCGACCTACCTGTACCAGCGGAAATCGATCCCGTACTTCCTGGCCCTGTAGGCGAACCTTCTTTCCGTGAGCCCGACGATCTTGGCTGCCTTGGCCATGTTGCCGCGGGTACTCTTCAGGGCATCGACCATCCGGTCTCGCTCTATGTTCTCCACGGCATACTTCTCCAGGAAATAGTCCACCGACAGAAGGATGTCGGTCCTCCTTTTCCTGCATAAGGAAAATGAGGACACCCTTTACATCTTTATATTTAGGGAGTCGTCAAGCGCGCACCCCTCTTCTGGCTTGCCTTGACATGAATTATACTTATCATGCCTTTCTCTTCATAATGTGAACGTGTAAATGGCGTCCCCTCTTATTCCCTCTTATTCCCGTTCACGATAATGGCTGTTACGACAGCGCGGGAAATCTTTTGTAAAAATTTCACTTCCGCTTCGAGCACTTTTGAATCGAGTGCCTCTAAAAAGAGGAGATGTCGAATCTGAGGCACCTTGCACTTTGCCGGGCCCGCTCCGCTTCAGTGTCTGTTGGCTTTCGTGTCATGTTTGATAACTTCCTACGACATCGTCCGGATGATCACCCTGACCATCGTTCAGCTCTCGCCGGTGCGGATATTGGTTAAGTCAGGGAGATTCGAGAATGAAGATCCGGCTCTCTGCCCCCCAAAGTTGTACTTTTTGGGGGCAGAGAGCGTTTGTGATAACAACGTTGCAGGCAGTGAAAATAATGACAGGTCAGCCGATCGCCACTTTACCCGTTTCACCCGTGCGTACCCGAATACATTCTTCCAGGGGGACAATGAATATTTTCCCGTCACCAATATTACCGGTACGCGCTCCCTTGATGATTGCGTCAACAGTGGGTTTGACAAAATCATCATTCACGGCTATTTCGAAGCGCACCTTGTCCAGCAGATTGACTTCCGTGAAGGCGCCGCGGTAGGATTCGGTATACCCGCCCTGGGATCCGCAGCCGATCACGTTTGAGACGGTCATTTTCCCCACATTGGCTTCGGAAAGCGCCTGTTTGACGTCCGTCAGTTTTTCCGGCTGCACAATTGCGATAATCAGTTTCATAATCCATTCTCCTCTTTCAGAAATTTAGGCTTTACGCCGCAGATATTATTTCGTCAGGAATCCCTGGAAGTCGGGATAGGCCTTTGTACCGTGTTCGCCGAGGTCCAATCCGGCGATCTCTTCCTCCCGCGGCACCCTTAAACCCGCTACCAGTTTAATGACATACCAGAATGCAAGCGACGCGATGAACGTAAAGGCCCCGGCGGCCGCGACACCTGTAGCCTGGGCACCGAGCAGTTTGAAGCCGCCGCCGTAGAAAAGGCCGCTCCCCGTGGCCGTTCCCGTGATCTTGTCCACGGCGAACAGACCTACCGCCAGTGTTCCCCAGATGCCGTTAACCAGGTGAACGGAAAGGGCACCCACAGGGTCGTCGATCTTGATCCGGTCGAACATCATGACTGCCAGAACCACGAGAATACCGGCAACCAGACCGATGATCGCCGCTGAGCCGACACTCACGAAGGCGCAGGGAGCGGTGATGGCCACGAGCCCCGCCAGCGCGCCGTTGATCATCATTGAGAGATCCGGTTTCTTCTGCAGGATCCATGACGTGACGGTCGAGCTGAGGAGCGCCGTCGCGGCGGCGGTGTTCGTGGTAACCGCGATATGCGCTATGGCGCTGCCGTCGCCCACGCCCATGGTGGAGCCGGGGTTGAATCCGAACCACCCGAACCACAGGACAAAACCGCCGAGGGTGGTCGTGGACATGTTATGACCGAAGATCGGGTTGACGGAGCCGTCGGCGCGGTATTTGCCGATACGGGACCCCAGGAGCAGCACGCCTGCGAGGGCCGCCCAGCCGCCGACGGAGTGAACGACCGTGGAGCCTGCGAAGTCAAACATTCCCAGGGCCGAAAGAAATCCGCCGCCCCAGATCCAGTGGCCGGTGATTGGGTACAGGATCCCCACCAGCACGAAGGAGAAAAAGATAAAGGAACGGAATTTGACCCTCTCCGCCACGGCCCCCGAGACGATGGTCGCCGCGGTTCCCGCAAATACGAGCTGGAAGAAAAACTTCGCCCACAGCGGCACACCGGTCCAGTTGATTGCCGAATAGACGCCCTTGTAAGCATCGCCTGTGGCCGGGCTGTTGTCCGCCCCGCTCACAAAGAAAAGGCCCTCATGCCCCACAAAGGGGCTGCCGTTTCCGAACATGAGCCCCCATCCGATCACCCAGAAGGCGACGGAGGAAATCGCGAAGACAATGAAGTTCTTCGCCAGGATATTGACCGTGTTCTTGGCGCGGCACAACCCCGATTCCACCATGCCAAATCCAAGGTTCATGAAAAAGACGAGGAAGGCGGTAAATAGCACCCATGCAGTGTCCATTCCCACCTGAAGGGAACTCTTCACGTCGTCCAGCGCTTTCTGTGTAACGGCTTTTTCCGGCACCGCCGGAGCGGATGATCCGACTGCGGTTGTCTGGCCTTGAGCCGCTTCTTCCGCGAGGGCTATCGTATTCGAGATACAAAAGAACCCTATCATGCCAATCCATAAGACGAGAAATATTCCGGTCAATTTCTTCATAATAGTATGCCTCCTGTTTTCAAGCGAACGGACTGTTTCCGGTTGAGTCATAATCATCACCCGTTATGCGCTAAAAGGTGAAGCTTGCGCTCAGCCCGCCGTAAGCAAAAGTGCTGCTGCGGTCCGACGGTATCTCTCCGCTCATCCCTCGACCCTTCATTTCATCCTTTGCGTCGCCCGAGAGCGGGAAGACAAATGAGAACATCGGCGTCAGCGTGATGTGCGACGACACCTTGACGGGCAGGCTGACGGTAAGGGTTCCGTCGTGAAAATTGCTGAATTTGTCGCCGGTCGGCAGGGCGTTGTCGTTATACTCCGGATAGGTGGTCTCGTCGGTGCTCAGCAGATAGCTTGCCGACGCCGCAAGTTTCAACGAAACCATCTTGTTCAGTTCGAACGTGTGTGAGACCCCCAGCAGAAAATACCATTGGTGGTAATAAGAGATTTCTCTGTAGGCTGTTAAGGTCGGCGAGAGGATCGTGTTCAGGCCCACAGAGGCAAAAATTTCCTGTGAATCCGGCGGGTCTAACGCGTCCTTGTTGGGCGCCGAAAGTCCGTAATAGATATACCCTGCGCCCAGGTTGAATAGCCCTATGGTTTTCGAATAAGACAGGGTAACATCTGTTTCGGTCCAGTTGTTGCTGTAACTTATGTCACCTGTCCCGCTGTAATAAGGCGCCGTATCCAGATTACCCCATACATTGACCGAGAATCCTTTGTAGCCGACAGTCGCGGAGGGCTGAACGACGACGCTGTTCCGGCTGAGTTCCTGTCCTCTCCAGACGTACTTGCTCAGAACGGCAACCGTCGCATCGCCGGTCGGCTTGTCCTCTTCGGCGTGAAGCGGCGCGGCGTAGACGGCCAACATACATGAGACGAGAAAACCGATAATCCACAATGTCTTGTTGCTCGAGGATGTTTTCATATAGTACCTCCTCCATATTTTCCCTATGAAAAATTGATGGTGTAGGATTATGCAAGTTACCCCTGATCAAAATTCTTCTACACACTACACAAGGTGAATCTACGGTACCGTTACTCTCAAGGAAGAGCAATTGCGATGCCAAGAAGGATGTGGCATATAACGATTTGATTTTATTGAAGATTGTTGAGACAGGCGGGAAAACGAAGAGTTATATATTACAATAATGTTGTATTAGAATAAATAAACCACATTAATGTCATCATAGATGGGATACACACGCCAAGATGATTTGGCTGCATCCTTCCTTCGAACCGAACCTGAGGCCTCCGGCGCCTGCCCTACCTGTACCAGCGGAAATCGATCCCGTACTTCTTGGCCCTGTAGGCGAACCTTCTTTCCGTGAGCCCGACGATCTTGGCTGCCTTGGCCATGTTGCCGCGGGTACTCTTCAGGGCATCGACCATCCGGTCTCGCTCTATGTTCTCCACGGCATCCTCCAGAGACGTCCCGGGTGAGAGGTCCGTTTCCTTGACCGCCTGGATCGAAGGAGGCAGATGGTAGCCCTGGATCACGCCCTCCTCGCACAGCAGGACAGCACGTTCGATGCAGTTCTCGAGTTCACGGACGTTACCCGGCCAGTGGTAGTTCATCAGCATGTCGACGGTTGTCTTAGAGAAACTGCCTATGTCTTTCCTGTTCTCCGCTGCATACTTCTCCAGAAAGTAATCCGCCAGCAGGAGGATGTCGGTCCTCCTTTCCCTGAGGGGAGGAAGGTAGATCGGGAAGACGTTCAGCCGGTAGTAGAGGTCTTCGCGAAACTCGCCCTTCTCGACGGCCTCCTCGAGATTCTTGTTGGTCGCGGCTATTATACGGACGTCGGACTTTATCGTCTTCGTCCCGCCGACGCGCTCGAACTCCTTTTCCTGGATGACCCTGAGCAGCTTGGCCTGCACCTCCATGCTGACGGCCCCTATCTCATCGAGAAAGATGGTCCCCCTGTCGGCCATCTCGAATTTTCCGACTTTCTGGCGGATGGCTCCGGTGAAGGCACCCCTCTCGTGGCCGAACATCTCGCTTTCGATGAGGTTTGCGGGTATGGCCGCGCAATTCACCTTGACGAAGGGATTCTTCGCCCGGACGCCCGCATAATGGATGGCGCTCGCCACGAGTTCCTTGCCTGTGCCGCTTTCCCCGCGGATCAGCACGGTGGCGTTGCTCCGCGAGACCTGGGAAATCATCTGGAAGACGTCTTTCATCTTGTTGCTGTTCCCGATGATGTTCGTGATGCGGTACTTTCGCGTAAGCTCTTCCCGCAGCCGCTGGTTCTCCTGCCGAAGCTGCTCCTGCTCAAAATAGACGGTCTCCAGGTTGATGACATGCTGGGCGATCATGGCGGCGACGATCGACAGAAGCCCCTCCCCCTCTTCCAGCGAATAGGACTCGTCATAGGGACGGTCCACGCTCAACGCACCGACGACCTGGGTCCCCTTTTTGATGGGGACACAGATGAAGGAGAGCTCTTTTTCGGTTTCCGACCTCCTCCTCGTTGCCGTCCGGTTCAAGAAGAGAGGCTCCTTGCTTATCTTCGGCACGCTAAAAGGGGTCCCCGTCTCGATAACCTTCCCCGTCACACCTTCTCCTACCTTGTACTTGCCCCGCTCAATCGCGCTCTTCGAAAGGCCATGGGCGACCTCGATGGAGATCTCGTCCCTCAGCGGGTTCAGGATCGTAACGGTTCCCCGTATCATCCCCAAAGACGTGGAGAGAATATCCAGGACCATGTAGAGCGTCGTCTTCAGGTCGCTGCCCTCACCGAGAGCCCGGCTGACGGCAAATAGTAGTCGGAGTTCTTCTATGTTCGTCGGCGGCATGAGCGATACCTCATTACTCCAGGCACTTTTTCGAGAAGTCATCCTCGGGGGGAACCGGGTACTTGCCGTCAAAGCAGGCGAGGCAGAAATCTTCCGCCGGGATGCCCGTCGCCTCGACCATACCCTCCATGCTGAGATAGCACAGGCTGTCGACGCCGATGTAGTTCCTTATCTCCTCAACGGAATGCCCGCAGGCGATCAGTTCACCCTTGGTCGAAAAATCTATCCCGTAATAGCAAGGATACCTATGGGGCGGGCAACTCACCATCATGTGGACCTCACCGACGCCCGTCTTCCGCAGGGCTTTGATTCGCATCCTGCACGTGGTTCCCCTGATGATCGAGTCTTCCACGATCACCACGCGCTTGTCCTTGAAGAGGCCCCTCACGGGGTTGAGCTTGACCCGTACCCCGAAATCCCGCATGGACTGGGAAGGTGCGATGAATGTCCTGCCGACGTAATGATTGCGGATCATGCCCATCTCAAGCGGGATACCAGAAGCCTGACTGTATCCGATGGCCGCATAATTTCCCGAGTCGGGAAGCGGCATCGCAAAGTCGGCCTCGAGGGGATATTCCTTGGCCAGGGACTTCCCGAGCCGCTTCCGGACGGCATAAACGTTCCGACCGAAGATGTCGCTGTCCGGCCTCGCAAAGTAGATGAATTCGAAGATGCAGAAGCTTCTCCTTACCTTGGGGAAGGGCTTGAGAGACTTAAGACCCTTCTCGTCGATGACGACGATTTCCCCCGGTTCGACGTCTCTTACGTATTCCGCGTCAATCAGGTCGAGGGCGCAGGTCTCGGAGGCGACGACATAGGCGTCATCGAGCCTTCCCAGGCACAGGGGCCGCCAGCCGTTCGGGTCGCGGATGGCGATGATCTCACCCTCCGTCATCAGGACGCAGGAATAGGCCCCCTTTATCTGCGCCATGGCTCTTACGACGGCCTCTTCCATCCCATGCCGGAGGTTACGCGCGATCAGGTGGACGATGATCTCGCTGTCCATCGTCGTCTGGAATATGGAGCCCTCTTCCTCCAGTTCGCGCCGCAACCTCTGGGAGTTGACGAGGTTGCCGTTGTGTCCGATCGCGATCGTCTTCCCCGAATGGTGAACGACGAAAGGCTGGGCGTTCTTCAGGACCGAGGAGCCGGTGGTGGAATACCGGACGTGGCCCATGGCCATCCTGCCGGTCAACCTGTTCAGAATGTCCTCGTTGAAGACTTCCGTCACGAGCCCCATCTGCTTGTGCTCGTACACGGCCTTCCCGGTGGAAGAGACGATCCCGGCGCTTTCCTGCCCCCGGTGCTGAAGGGCATAGAGGCCGAAATAGACGAGTTTGGCCGCCTCCTCGTGGCCGTAAACCCCGAAAACGCCGCAGGACTCCCGCGGCCCACCGCCATCACTGCACAGAACAAACCTTCGCTCCATCCCGTCATCCCTGTTCTTCAGAGCGCTCATTTCCCGCACGCCGCCCGGGCCCGGCTGACCTCGTCGTTATGAAACTCCTGTAAAGACCGGACGGAAAGCGTCCCCCTTTTCAGTCTCTCGATCCCTGAGGCCATGGCCCAGGCACCCGCCAGTGTCGTTGAATAAGGGATGCTGTAACGTAACACCGCCCGTCGTATTTTTCCAGACCCCTCGCCGCTCCTTTTCCCCGACGCCGTATTGATGACCATCTGGATCGCCCCATTCTTGATGTAGTCGATGACATGGGGGCGGCCCTCGGCGATCTTCTTGACCGCCCTGTTCGGTATGCCAGCCCTGTCCAGACAACGGGACGTGCCCTGGGTCGCGAGTATCCGGAAGCCCATGTCGTGGAGTGTCCTGACGATCGGCAGCACCTTTTCCTTGTCGTCCCCGTCCCTGACGCTGACGAATACCGAGCCCTCCGTCGGCAGTTTCTGGCCGGCGGCGAGCTGCGATTTGGCGAAGGCGCACCCGAAATCGCTGTCGATGCCCATGACCTCTCCCGTCGACTTCATCTCCGGCCCGAGGAGGATATCGACGCCGGGGAAACGGTCGAAGGGCAGTACCACCTCCTTCACCGACACATGGCGGGGCTCAGGGTCCCCTGTCAGGCCCAGGTCCTTCAACTTCTTCCCGACCATCACCTTCGTGGCGATCTTCGCCAGGGGCACCCCCGTGGCCTTGCTGACGAAGGGGACGCTCCTCGACGCGCGGGGATTGACCTCCAGGACGTAGACCCTGCCGTCCTTGACGGCGTACTGGACGTTGAGGAGGCCGACCACGGGGAGTTCCTTCGCCAGGGCACGGGTGCTCTCCTTGATCTGCTCGATGATCGCCGCTGAGAGGGTGTGGGGCGGCAGAACGCAGGCGCTGTCGCCCGAGTGGATTCCGGCCGCCTCTATATGCTCCATGACACCGCCGATGACCGTTGTTTCGCCGTCCGAAAGGGCGTCCACGTCGACCTCAACGGCCTCTTCGAGAAATCTATCGATCAGGATCGGGTGCCCGGGGGAGGCAAGCATGGCCTTCCTGGTAAAGTCCTCCAGCGAAGACCGGTCGTAAGCGATCTGCATGGCCCGACCACCGAGAACGTAAGAAGGCCTCACGACGACGGGATATCCGATCTCTTTCGCCACCAGCACGGCATCCTCGACCCCCAGGGCCGTGCCGTTTTCGGGCTGGATCAGTCCCAGCCTCTTGAGAAGACCCCGGAAAAGCTCCCGGTCTTCGGCCAGGGCGATGCTCCCCGGCGAGGTTCCGATGATCGGCACGCCCGCCTTTTCCAGGTCTGCGGCCAGGTTGAGGGGTGTCTGACCGCCGAACTGAACGATGACGCCCATCGGCCTTTCCGTCTCGACGATGCTGAGGACATCCTCCTTGGTGAGGGGCTCAAAGTAGAGACTGTCCGAGGTGTCGTAATCGGTGCTCACCGTCTCCGGGTTGGAATTCACCATGATGCTCTCGATCCCCTCTTCGCGCAGGGCAAAGGAGGCCTGCACACAACAGTAATCGAATTCAATCCCCTGGCCGATCCGGTTTGGGCCGCCTCCGAGGATGACCACCTTCTCCCGGTCCGCAACACGGACCTCATTCTCCCTCTCATATGTGGAATAGTAGTAGGGTGTGTATGCCTCGAATTCCGCCGCACAGGTGTCCACCAGCTTGTACACCGGATCGACCCCCAGACGGCGGCGCTCCTCCCGGATGTCGTCATCGGACGCCTGCAAAAGGTGGGCAAGCTGCACGTCTGAGAACCCCGCCGCCTTCGCCTTCCTGAGCGTTTCGGCCGACAAGGGGCGGGCCCGGCGGATCTCCTCCTCGGTGTCGACGATCTGCGCCATCTGGTGGAGGAACCAGGGGTCGATCCCCGAGAGGGCGCCGATAGTCCCTATATCCATTCCTGCCTTCAGGGCGCAGTGCAGGTAGAAGACCCTCTGAGAATTGGGGTTCGCCAGTTTCAGCCGGATTTCGTCCGGGCTCGGCAACGCCCCTTTCTGTTCGAAGCCGCGGCCGTCGGCGCCGAAGCCGAAACGGCCGACCTCCAGCGAACGAAGGCCTTTCTGCAGGGCCTCTTTGAATGTCCGGCCGATCGCCATCGTCTCTCCCACCGATTTCATGGAGGTGGTGAGGATGTCCTCTGTGTCGGGGAATTTCTCGAAGGTCCAGCGCGGGATCTTGACCACGCAGTAATCGACGGCGGGCTCGAAGCAAGCCACGGTCTCTTTCGTGATGTCGTTCGGCAGTTCGTCCAAGGTATAGCCTACAGCGAGCTTGGCCGCGATCCGGGCGATCGGAAAACCCGTGGCCTTCGAGGCCAGGGCCGAGCTCCGGGAGACCCGGGGGTTCATCTCGATGACCACCATCTCCCCGTCCGCCGGGTTGACGGCAAACTGTATATTCGACCCCCCCGTCTCGACACCGATCTCACGGATCACGGCGATCGCGGCGTCCCGCATCTTCTGGTATTCCCTGTCCGTCAGGGTCTGGGCAGGCGCGACAGTTATACTGTCTCCCGTGTGGACGCCCATCGGGTCGACGTTTTCGATGGAGCAGACTACGACCACGTTGTCCATCCTGTCCCGCATCACCTCGAGCTCGAACTCCTTCCACCCGATGACTGATTCCTCGAGCATGACCTCACGGATCAGGCTCGCATCGAGGCCGCCGGCAGTCAGCTTATCGAGGTCTTCCCTGTTGTACGCCACGCCTCCACCTGTGCCGCCGAGGGTAAAACTGGGGCGCACGATGACGGGATACCCGATTTCTTCCGCGGCGGACCGGGCGTCCCTAAGGTCGCGGACGATGGCGCTCTTCGGGACACGCAGCCCGATGCGCCCCATGGCCTCCCGGAAGAGGTCCCTGTCTTCGGCCTTCTTGATGGCCTCCACCGAGGCCCCGACCATCTCCACGCCGTACCTCTCAAGAACGCCGAGGTCGGCAACCCGGACAGCCGTATTGAGTCCCGTCTGGCCGCCGAGCGTCGGAAGGAGCGCCTGCGGCCGCTCCCTCTCGATGATCCGGGCCACGAATTCGGGGGTGATCGGTTCGATGTAGGTGTGGTCTGCCATGCCGGGGTCGGTCATGATCGTGGCGGGATTGCTGTTCACCAGGACCACCTCGTACCCCTCTTCCTTCAAGGCCTTGCAAGCCTGGGTGCCCGAATAGTCGAACTCACAGGCCTGGCCGATGACGATGGGCCCGGAGCCGATGATCATGATTTTCTCGATGTCCGATCGTCTGGGCATAAACAGTCACCGGCCGCCGTCAGCCGAGCCTTTCTCCATCATCGCCACAAAATCATCGAACAGGTAGGCCGCGTCGTGTGGGCCGGCGGAAGCCTCCGGGTGATACTGGACGGAAAAGGCAGGAAGGCCCCAGTGGCGCATCCCCTCGAGGGTTCCGTCATTGAGGTTGACGTGGGTGACCTCCACCTCCGGGTCCTTGATCGAGTCGGCGTCCACACAAAAGCCATGATTCTGGGTGGTGATCTCAACCTTCCCCGTGAGCAGGTTCTTGACGGGATGATTGGCGCCCCGATGACCGAATTTAAGCTTGTAGGTCTTCCCTCCGAGAGCGATCCCCAGTAGCTGCTGGCCGAGACAGATCCCGAAGAGAGGAACCCGGCCTATCAGTCTCCTGATGGTATCCACGGCATAGGTAATCGGCTCGGGGTCTCCCGGACCGTTGGAAAGAAGGACGCCGTCGGGATTCATGGCCATCACGGCGTCGGCAGACGTCCAGGCCGGCACGATGGTCACTCTGCAGCCTCTCCCGGCAAGGCATCGCAGGATGTTGAACTTGACGCCAAAGTCCAGGACAACCACGTGGTGACGACTCTCTGCCGTGGGCCACTGATAAGCCTCCCGGCAGGAGACGCCCTTCACGAGGTCGCGTCCCACAAGGCCTTGCGAGGCCCCGGCCTTCGCCGCAAGCGAAAGGGGGTCGAGGTCCTCCGTAGAGATGACCCCCTTCATGGCCCCCGCCAGCCGAAGGCGCCGCGTGAGCGCCCTCGTGTCCACCCCTTCGATCCCGACGATTCCTTCTCTGTCAAGAAATTCCGCGAGCGTCATCCGGGACCGCCAGTTGCTCGGGGCCGGCTCATACTCCCGGACCGCGAAACCCGCCACCTGGATATTCGCCGATTCCATGTCCTCCGGGTTGATCCCGTAGTTCCCAACCAGGGGGTACGTCATGACGACGATCTGGCCGCAATAGGAGGGGTCGGTGAGAATCTCCTGGTAGCCCGTCATGCTCGTGTTGAAAACGACTTCGCCCTCGACTTCACCTTCCCCGGCGAAGGTCCTGCCCTCGAACGCAGTCCCGTCTTCCAATACGAGCAACGCCTTTCTGCTTTTCACCGTCACCACGCCATCCTCACCTTCACCCTGCGTCTGTTCAGTTCCTCCTTGATCTGTCTGATGCTGTGAGTCCCGTAATGGACGACGGAGGCAACAAGGGCGGCATCGGCCTTTCCCCTTGTGAGGACGTCGTAGATGTGGTCGATATTCCCCGCCCCCCCTGAGGCGATCACAGGTATCCCCACGTTCTCGGAGATGAGCGACGTGAGCGTCATTTCATAGCCCTCCTGTGTCCCGTCCGCGTCGATGGAATTGAGGCATATCTCCCCTGCCCCCAGGCTTTCGGCCTCTTTGGCCCACTCCAGCGCATCACGGCCCATGCGAGTCCGGCCCCCGTCGATGACTACCTCGTAGCCCGACGGAATCCTGTCCGAGGAGGCCACTTTTTTCACATCCATCCCGAGGACGACGCACTGTCTTCCGAAGACCTCAGCCCCTTCGGCGATGATCCGGGGGTTCAGGACCGCGGCGCTGTTGACGCTGACCTTCTCGGCCCCCGCCAGGAGGACGGCCCGCATGTCTTCAAGCGTCCGGATGCCGCCGCCGACGCAAAAGGGGATGTAGATCTCCCGGGCGACGCGGCGCACTACGTCGATCATGATATCCCGCCTGTCGCTCGACGCCGTGATGTCGTAGAAGACGACCTCATCTGCCCCTTCCTCGTAGTAAAACCGGGCCATTTCCACGGGGTCGCCGATATCGATATTTTCCTTGAACTTAATCCCTTTGGTCGTCTTCCCTTCCCGGACGTCGAGACAGGGGATGATCCTCTTACTCAACATAACGCCCGTCCCACATGCAGAAATTCCTAAGGAGCCTGAGCCCCGCCGTTCCGCTCTTCTCGGGGTGAAACTGGACGGCAATGAGGTTCCGGCAACCGATGACCGAGGGAAACCGGACGCCGTAGTCCGTGAGGGCAATCACGTCTTCTTCTTCGGGTAGGGGATAGTAGGAGTGGACGAAATAGAATTCGTCTGCGGCGCGGATCCCCTCGAGGACGGGGTGCCGTCTCCGCGGAATCACCCCGTTCCAGCCTATATGCGGGACCTTGAGCAGGCCTTCTGCGGCGCCGTACAACGGTTTGGGAAACCGCACGGCCTTTCCCTTGATGAGGCCGAGGCAGGGGGTGCCGTTTTCCTCGCTCCTCTCGAGTATTACCTGGGCCCCCAGGCATATCCCCAGTATGGGCTTTTCCCGCCGGAGACTCTCCCGGACGGCCTCGTCAAGGCCCGTCTCCTTGAGAAATTCCATGGCCTTCCCCGCGGCGCCGACACCGGGAAAAATAACCCTTTCTGCAGAGAGAATCTCGTCCGTTTCCCCGGTGACCTTGCAGGGGAAGCCCAACCGTTCTATCGCCCTCCGGACGCTGCCCAGGTTGCCGACCCTATAATCGATAACGGCAATCATGAATAAAAGTTATCATCAATCTCGACCACATTCAACAACCGTCGCTAATAGGCATACATATTCCCGTACGGCCTGTGGGTTTCCGGAACTATCTTGTAGAATCGCTCACCAAGGATTTCCTTAAGTCCGAGACCGAAGGTCCGGGCAAACTCCTTCAGGTAAGGTTTGATGGTCTCCATGTCGTCAGGAGATACCTCGACGGCTTTAAGGCCCCTTCCAAGCCTGTGCTCATCCACTCCCTTGCGGACGAAGATCGTACCCCCGTGCATCCCTGTCCCGAGAAAATGGCCCGCCGGCGGATTGCCGTTCCTGTCCTCCCCGAACATACCGAGGAGGATGATGACGCCGCCGGCCATGTACTCACCCAAGAAGTCCCCCGCCTTGCCCCCGACGACGATGACCGGGATTTTGTCCCTGTATGCCTTCATGTGTATCCCCACACGATAACCGACATCGCCCAGGACATAAATACTTCCCCCCCTCATGCCGTAGCCGACGATGTCGCCCGCCATACCTTCGACGGCGACCCTGCCTTCATCCATCGTATTGCCCACGCCGTCCTGGGCATTTCCGTGGACGATGATTTCGGGGCCTTTCATGAAGGCGCCCATATCCTGACCGGGTGTGCCGTAGACGTCGATCTTGACCTTTTCCCCGATCCCGTCGGCTATGTAACGCTGGCCGTTGACGTTTTTCAAGACGAAACGACGCTCGCCCTCCGCCACGGCCTCGCGGATCATCTTGTTCAGATCTCTGTAATGGACCCCCCTGGCGTCAATCTCCATAACAACCTCCATCTCTATTTTCCAGTTCCGCTATCACGGGCTCGCCTGCCTTCGGCGCCCAGACACGGTCCGGGTCCGGGCAGATCTCCCTGATGGCGGACTCTTCGCTTGCCATGTAAACCGTATCATTCTTCGTCGCCGCCACGAGGGGGCGGAGCTTTATCCGATCGTTGAGCCCCACAAGCCCCCCGTTGTGGGCAAAGAGGACGGCAAAAGGGCCGTTGAGAAGGGCGCTTCCGTAGACCATCCGGACGGCCCTGCATAGCCTCTGCCTCCCCTCGTCCATTCGGTCGATCTCCTCCCAGAAAGGCGGCGCAAGGGCGAGGCAGGCCAGGTCGATGGGCAGGCCGTTCTTCCTGACCAGGAGGTCGAGAAGGTAGGCCACCACCTCCGTGTCCGTCAGGAGCGTGCAGTGGTAGCCGAACATCTCCAGGTAGCGTTTGTTTATCCCGTAAGAGGAGATCTCGCCGTTATGGACGATCGACCAGTCCAGGATCGTAAAGGGGTGTGCCCCTCCCCACCAGCCCGGTGTGTTGGTGGGAAAACGGTTGTGGGCCGTCCAGAGATAGCCCGAGTATTCATCGAGGCGGTAGAAATCGGCGATATCCTCCGGATAACCGACACCCTTGAAGGCGCCCATGTTCTTCCCGCTGGAGAAGACGAACGCCCCCGCTATATCCATGTTGACCCTCATCACGACCTGTACCATAAAGTCGTCTTCGCTCAACCCCTTGTCGAAAGTCGTCCCTTCCGTCTCCGCCCGGGGCTTGACGAAATAGCGCTTCAGGATCGGCACGTTGATGATCTTCCGGTTCGGCCTCGTGGGGATTCTCTCCTCGTGTGTCACGTAGACCGAGTCCTTGAGGAATTTCTCGGCTTCCGCAAGGGCCCGCCTGTCGTCGCACATCACATGGAGGGCATAGTGATCCTTGAACTCCGGGTATATCCCGTAAGCCGCAAAACCCCCGCCGAGTCCGTTGCCGCGGTCATGCTGCGTCGCGATGGAGCGGGCAATCAACTCGCCGCTCACCCTCTCTCCCTTTTTGTTGATCAGACCCGAAAGTCCGCAACCTGATATGTCTTTCTGGTAATCCCAAGAACCCACCGCCGACTCCTATTGCCAAACCGTATTCTATGCCTATCTCGCCACCGCCAGGATTCGCCTCCTTGTCTCGACGGGTATACGGACAAAACCGAAATCCCCTTCCAGCAGTTCGTCCTTGAAGGCCCCCACGTCGACCCTGTCGGCAATAAGGCCTGTGAGAACGCCCGCTTTTTCGATGCGTCCCACCAGAACGGCGCCCACCAACCGATCATCCTTGAAGACTATCTTCCGGTAAACATTCTCCGCCGGGTCGCCCGACGTGCGGACCTCGTAACCCTCGCCGGGGGGATTCGACACCCCTATCGACACGGTGGGGATACCGTAGAATTCGATTGAATTCATCGGTATGCTGCCGCCATAGGATTTTCGCGACCCGGCCATGTTCATCCCGGCGAACTTTCCCTGGATGTAGGCGTTCGGCCAGATCGGCGTCACCCTCCTCTGTCCGAGCAGAAGGTCCGTCGGTTCGACCACGTCTCCCGCCGCATACACGCCGGCCACGTTCGTCTCCATGTACTCGTCCGTCAGCGCACCACGATTCGTTATTATCCTGGTCCCCTCCACTATTGCCTTGTTGGGCACGACTCCGATCGCGATGACGACATCGCTCGCTTCGACCATTTCGCCGCTCTTCAGGGCAACGCCTTTTACGCGCCCCCTTACCCTGACGATCTCTTCGACCGAGTTGTTGAGGATGATCTCCAGGCCGACCTCTCGGAGGCGCCTCTCGATGATGTCGCCTGCCTGCCTGTCGAAAGCGGAGCTCAGGATACGGTCCGCAAGCTCTACCACCGTAACCTTCACCCCCCTGTCATTAAGGCCCTCCGCCGCCTTGAGGCCGATCAAACCGCCGCCGACCACGACGGCTTTCTTCACCTTGCCCACACGCGCCGCCAGTTTCTTCGCGTCGTCGAGGGTGGTGAAGGTGTATACTCCTGACCCGTCTTTACCCCTGATGGGTGGGATGAAGGGGATTCCCCCCGTGGCGATGAGCAGTCTATCGAAGGGAACGGCATCGCCGATCTCAAGGAGGACTCTATTCTTTTCGAGATCTATCCCTGTCGCCCTCTTGCCGAGAATGGGCCTCACGCCCTGCACTTCATAAAAATTCTCGGCCCGGAGGTAGATGTCCGCTTCCTTGATCTTTCCGCTCAACAGGTTGGAAATCAGCGGACGGCCATAAGCCCGGTAAGGCTCATTGGAGACGAGCGTCACGGGATTCTCCTTATCCGTCCGCCGGATACCCTCCACCGCCCCCACGGCGGCCGCGCCGTTTCCGATGATGACGTAGTTCATTGAATCACCTCTCCTCGAACACCAAGGCCCTGTTGGGACAAGCCTGTACACAGGCGGGCGTACCACGCCCGTCACAGAGGTCGCATTTGACGACCCTGTTTTTTCCCGGGTCCACCCTGACGACGCCGTAAGGACAGGCCATGATGCAGGACCAGCATCCGGCGCATTTTTCCGCGTTGTGTTTGACCACGCCGCTCGCCTCGTCCTTCGTCATCGCCCCCGCTATGCAGACCGCAACGCAAAGCGGCTCATCGCAGTGACGGCAATTCACGGAAAAACTCAACGGGCCGCCCTCATCTACATAGTTCCTCGGTACCGGCCGCGGTTTTATTCCCTTGAAGGCCTTTACGGGGTTTTTCGACCCGGAATGCTCGACGACACAGGCGACCTCGCAGAGACGACACCCGATACATACCTCTTCTTTCGCGTAAACTCTTTTCATGGAATCAAACCCAATCCGATCCACATTCCTGAACTCTAATCACGGGCTGACAGCCCCGATGCTCCTTCCGGCCTAAACTTGTTGTGCTATGCCCCCGCGTGCTTGATACCCAAGACTCGGAGTTCCGTCTCGTTCAACCCGACACCCCTTAGTTTTTCCCTGTTTCCCCGGAGGCTCTCGATGGCGTTAAGCCCCATGCCGCCGAGCATCTCCTGTATTTCATGGCCCCAGGCCCGGATCAGGTTGGCAAGCCTCTCATGGGCGATCTCCGGGTTGATCCTCTTGGCCAGGTACGGGTCGTTAGTGGCAATGCCCCAGGGGCATTTGCCCGTGTAGCAACGCTGACACAGCGTGCAGCCGACGGCAACCAGCGCCGCCGTGCCGATGTAAACCGCGTCGGCCCCTAAGGCGATGGCCTTCACCACGTCGGCGCTGCAGCGTATACCCCCCGCTACGATCAAGGACGCCCGATTTCTGATGCCTTCCTGCCGCAGTCTTTCATCCACCGACGCCAGGGCAAGCTCGACGGGGATCCCCACGTTGTCGCGGATCATGGTCGGCGCAGCCCCCGTTCCGCCCCGGAAACCGTCCAGGGTTATGACGTCGGCCCCCGCCCTGACCATACCGCTCGCGATCGCCGCGGAATTGTGAACGGCGGCGANNTGACGTATCTGAAGGGGTGTCGCTCCGGTGCCTCCGCGAAAACCGTCAATGGCGATAATATCGGCTCCGGCCCGCGCGATGCCGCTGACAATCGGGGCAACATTATTAACGGCAGAGATCTTCACCGATACGGGAACTTTATAATCGGTCGCCTCTTTTATGGCATAAATGAGCTGTCTCAGATCCTCGATGGAATAGATATCGTGGTGAGGTGCGGGCGACAGGGCGTCCGTCCCTTCGGGGATCATCCGGGTGAGGGAGATCTCCGGCCCGATCTTCTCACCGGGAAGATGTCCCCCGATACCCGGTTTGGCCCCCTGGCCTATCTTGATCTCTACCGCCACGCCGGCATTGAGATAATCGCTGTGTACGCCGAAACGTCCTGAAGCGCACTGGACAATCGTGTTCTTCCCGTACCGGTAAAGGGTCGGATGCAAGCCCCCTTCGCCGGTGTTGTAAAGGATTCCCGTTTCCTCCGCAGCCCTCGCCAGCCCGATGTGGATGTTGAGGTTGATGGAACCGTAAGACATGGCGGAAAAGAGCACCGGGTACTCGATGGGAATCTGCGGTGTAAAGGAGGTTTCCAGACGACGGATTCCATTATCTTCGACGACTTCGACGGCGTCCGGCTTCGCCCCGAGATAGGTCCTCAACTCCATCGGTTCCCGGAGCGGGTCGATCGAAGGGTTTGTCACCTGACTGGCATCGAGGAGCATCCTGTCCCAGTAAACGGGATAGGGATAGGCGTTACCCATTCCCGTCAAGAGCACTCCCCCCGTTTCGGCCTGCTTGTATATATTCTTGATGAACCAGGGCGTCCAGAGGGCGTTATCCCGGAAGTCGGAAGGCTTTTTCCTGATGGTCAGGGCCCCCGTGGGACAAAAGGCCTCGCAGCGATGGCAGCCGACGCACCTGGTGCTGTCCGCCGCCATCTCGTCGTACCTTTCGTCATATTCATGGACTTCGTAGGAGCATTGCCGTACGCAGACCCGACACTGGATGCACTTATCTTCGTCCCGCTCCACGATGAAGTCGTTGTAATTTTTACTCTGGTCGCAATAGAGCACGTCTTTTCCTCTCCTGAGAATACGTGACTTTTATTTTTGCAAAAGATAGACCATATCATTTTCACCAACGAATACGGGGCAGTAACAACAGAGATGCATTTTTCACTCCCAAGAAAACGACAATAATGTAGCCACAGGAGGCAGGATTAAACATTTTTGTCTTTCCTGCCTTTCATGGGGATGCTATCACAGATGTAGAGGTGCCGGAGGGAGCGGATGGTTCGCTTCTAACGGGAGAGGAGTTCAAGAAAATTGTCGAAAATTACCTCGAACTGTGCGCCTATGAGGGCCTCCTGCCTTTCAGCGTCTTTCATCACCTTCATGACATCGATCTTCAGTTCCAGCAGCCATTCAAGGTCGCCTTTGATCCAGTCCCCGACGTCATCCACGGTCGCGGCACAATTATCGGACTGCAACCCCACGAGATGGGGCCTTCCCTCGACCGAAATGGCCTCGACCTGGCATTCCGGAGACGTGACCAGTATCTCTATCTCCTTCGGGAGCGGTGGCAGCACTGCCTGGGAATGCCACTTGAAGAGGGGCATAGAACGGGGAATGCCTTGCAAAACAGGATGGCGCCGCCCTTCGCTCGTGACCTGGCCCTGGATGAAACCGACGCTGGGGGAAAAATTCTGCCCCACTCGTGCCCCGAGCGCGTCGGCCAGTAGCTGATGGCCCAGGCAGAAACCAAGATAGGGCATGTCTCTCTTGACGGCCCCGGCGATAAGTTCTTTTTCCGCTTTAAGAAAGGGATAGCATTCTTCCTCGTCGATGTTGGGTGTGCCGCCCAGGACGATCAGGCCGTCATAGGGGTTGATGACGGGAGCCGGCTGACGCCATACCTCCCAGACGTCGAGGCGGACCCTTCTCGTCCTGGCCGCTCGAATGAGATGTTTGCCCGGTTTCTCCCAGGGCATGTGCTGAAAAACGAGAAGTTTTCGAGACATTTCCCGTCCTCCCTGGAAACAAAACAGGGACGCCTCACCCGCGGGACGCCCCTGTTGCCTCACTTGTCGTCATTTTCCTGTATGCCCGCCGGCCTCACATGATCGGCAGGTATTTCTCGATCTCGTATTCCGTCACGTGAATTCGGTAACGGTCCCATTCGATCTTCTTATTCTCGACGAATTTGTTGAATACGTGGTCTCCGAGGGCATCGCGGACCAGCTCCGAATTTTCTACCAGACAGACCGCCTCGTAGAGGTTGCCGGGTAGTTCCTGGATCTTCATTTTCCGTCGCTTCTCCGGTGTGAATGCATAGATGTCTTCTTCGATCGGGTCGGAAAGCTGGTACTTCTTCTCGATCCCCCTCAAACCCGCCGCCAGCATCACGGCAAAGGCCAGGTAGGGGTTGCAGGCCGGGTCGGGAGACCGGAATTCGACGCGGGTCGCCTTTTCCTTGCCCGGCTTATACATGGGTACCCTCACCAGGGCCGAACGGTTGCGCCTACCCCAGGAGATGTAAACGGGCGCTTCATACCCCGGCACGAGTCTCTTGTACGAATTGACCCACTGGTTGAGTACCGCCGTGATCTCTCTGGCGTGCCTCAAGATGCCGGCTATGTAACACTTACCGACCTCGGAGAGGCTGTATTTATCCTTCGGGTCGTAGAATGCGTTGGTTTCCCCTTTGAAAAGGGACTGGTGGCAATGGAGACCGCTGCCGTTCTCGCCGAAGATCGGTTTCGGCATGAAGGTCGCGTAATAGCCGTGCTGGCGGGCGATTTCCTTGACCACGGTCCTGAGGGTGACCAGTTTATCGGCCATTTTCAGGCCCTCGTCGTAGCGCATGTCGATCTCGTGCTGACTCGGGGCAACCTCGTGATGACTGTATTCGATCTGGATGCCCATGTCCTGGAGGGCAAAAATCGTGTCCCGCCGCAGATCACCTCCCTTGTCGACGGGCCGGGTATCGAAATACCCCGCTCGGTCGATGATCCTCGGGGCATCGCTGCTCTCGAAGTAAAAATACTCCGGCTCTGGCCCGACGTAAAAGGTGTAACCCATGTCGGCGGCCCGCTTCAGCATCCTTTTCAGGACATACCGGGCATCTCCGTCGTAGGGTGTACCGTCAGGGTTAAGGATATCGCAAAACATACGGACCGACGGCCTCTCGCCGCTCCTCCAGGGCAGGAATTGCAGGGTCGTCGGGTCCGGCCTGGCGATCATGTCGCTCTCCTCGATCCGCGCAAACCCCTCGATCGAAGAACCGTCGAACCCCATACCGTCGGTCAATCCCTCACCCAGTTCGGAAGGGGTGATGGAAAAACTCTTCAAGAAACCAAGAACATCCACAAACCAGTACTGGACGAAACTGACATTCCTTTCCTCCACCAATTTCTTCACATCTTCTGTCGTTCGACAAAGCATCTCAACCTCCTAATATTTTATGGGGATAAAGCCCAAGCCCTGGTTTCAGAGGAATCAGGCCAAAATCTCTTTCCCGCGACCCATGGCGCGTCATTTGATCTACAATTTTCGGGCCATAAATACATTCCCCGTCATATCACCAGGTTATCATTCTCTTCCCCCTTCCGTCATTTTGCCATCGAACAATTCCGTACCTTTTTCGGTACGTTTCCTACAAGTTTGTACCGACTGGGCGGCAAGCCGGCCGCCCATGTTTTTCGTTAATTCTTTACAAATCCCGCCCCCTTTGCAATAATAATTTTAATTTGCAATTTAAACGAAATTGTGAATATTTTGTAACAGGTATTCACAGGAGGTGAATAAAAATGGAACTATTCGGGACATTTACCGTCAGGTCGGGCCTGGCCGAGATGCTCAAGGGCGGCGTGATAATGGACGTCACCACGCCTGAACAGGCCAAGATAGCCGAAGATGCGGGCGCTGTCTCGGTCATGGCGCTGGAAAGAGTCCCCGCCGATATAAGGGCCGAGGGCGGCGTTGCCCGAATGACCGACCCTGCGATAATAGAAAAGATCATGGATGCGGTGAGTATCCCGGTGATGGCCAAGGTCAGGATAGGTCATTTCGTAGAGGCCCGGATTCTCGAGGCCATCGGGGTCGACTACATCGACGAAAGCGAGGTCCTCACACCGGCGGACGACAAATACCACATAAATAAGTGGAACTTCAAGGTGCCTTTTGTTTGCGGCGCCATCAATCTCGGCGAGGCATTGAGGAGGATCGGCGAGGGGGCCGCCATGATCAGGACCAAGGGAGAAGCAGGTACCGGCAACGTCGTCGAGGCCGTCAGACATATGCGGACCATCAACGACGAGATCGCAGGACTGGCGTCCCTTCCCCAGGAAGAGCTGATGACGGCGGCAAAAAACCTCGGCGCCCCTTACGAACTGGTCAAATGGGTGGCCAAGGAAAAGAGGCTTCCTGTGGTCAATTTTTCAGCCGGCGGCATCGCGACACCGGCGGACGCGGCGATGATGATGCAGCTTGGGGCGGACGGTGTTTTTGTCGGTTCCGGTATCTTCAAGTCGGAAAATCCCGCAAAGCGGGCACAGGCGATCGTGCAGGCGGTAACTCATTACAATGACCCCGATATTCTGGCAAAGGTATCGAAATCCCTGGGAGGTGCGATGCCCGGCCTGGAGATATCGAGCATCGCCAAGGTAAACCTGCTGCAGTTCAGGGGGAATTAGAATTCGTCGGACGTGCAGACTACGACGCGAGGGAGGAAATTAGGCAGATGAAGGTCAAAATTACACAGGCAACCCCGGAAATGAAGAAACCAAAACCTACCGATGAGAACAAGCTGGGTTTCGGCGCGATATTTACCGATCATTTCTTCACGATGAAATACGCGACCGACAAAGGATGGTACGACGCCCAGATAGAACCCTACCGACCGCTCATGCTGGACCCGGCGGCGATGGCCCTCCATTACGGCCAGGAGATCTTCGAAGGGTTGAAGGCCTACCGTGCGGCGGACGAGGCGATATATCTCTTCAGGCCCGCCGACAACTTCAGGCGGTTGAACTCCTCGGCAAGGCGTCTCTGCATGCCGGAGGTGGACGTGGACGAAGCGTTGGAGGCGTTGAAGCAACTGGTCATCCTCGAAAAAGATTGGATCCCCCGCGGAAGGGGAACCTCTCTGTATATACGTCCGACCATGATCGCCACGGAACCGGCCCTGGGCGTAAGGCCTGCCAAGGAGTACCTTTTTTACATAATCGTCGGCCCCGTCGGTGCTTACTACCCTCAGGGCTTCAGCCCCACGAAGATTTACGTTACTACTGACTATGTCCGCTCGGTCGTCGGAGGCATCGGGGCCTGTAAGGCCGCCGCAAATTACGCTGCAAGCCTGCTCGCAAGCAAAGAAGCGGGCGAGATGGGTTACACCCAGGTCCTTTGGCTCGACGCGATCGAGAGAAAGTACGCAGAGGAGGTCGGCACGAGCAACATCTTCTTCCTGGTCAAAGACGAGCTGGTCACTCCACCTCTTACTGGGAGCATCCTTCCGGGCATAACCCGCGATTCCGTCATCAAATTGGCCGGAAAATGGGGGATGAAGGTGTCGGAACGGCAGATTTCCATCGACGAAATCCTCAACTCCATCGACTCAGGGGCCATGAAAGAGGTCTTCGCTTCCGGGACCGCGGCCATCGTGTCGCCGGTGGGGTTTATCCACTATAAACTCAAGGAATATCCGATAAATGGCGGTGCCGTCGGTCCGGTGACGGAGAAATTATACAATGAAATCCTGAAGATCCAATATGGCGAGCAGGATGACCCCTTCGGCTGGAGGATCAAGATAGCCGATTGAGTTTCTCGCAACCGACTTTTTAAGCATCTTCGCCATCTTCCCCGCTGACATCAACAATATTGTGGATAGAGCTGTGGATAAAACTGTGGACAGAACGACTAAATAGCGGATTGTGGCAGACTTGCACCTTTTTGCATAACGTTTAAGCATTGCATATATTAAATGATATCAACTACATACATAATTTAACCCTAATCTCGGCATGTTATCCGAGTATGTCGTTCACGGACCTGATTTATGCGAAAAACATACCATCGTCCCATCGATTTGTCGGTCATCGAATGCCGCAAGAAGAGACGGCTGCCCAAGTTACGGGAAATCATTTTCATATTTTTTTTGACGGCCCTGATACCGGCGCCCCATTCACTCCGTGCAGAGGTCCCGCCACTCGAAGACCTCGTTTCAAAAATACAGGAGAACTACGAAAAGGCCGGGGACCTGAAAGCAAACTTTATCCAGGAGACCACCATCAAAACGCTCAAAAAAACGGAGAAGGAGGAAGGGGTCGTCTACCTCAAGAAACCGAAAAAGATGCTCTGGGACTACACCAGGCCAAAAGCAAAAAAGCTCGTGATCAACCCGAAAAAGGCGTGGCTCTATGTCCCCGATGACAACATAGTGTACGTCCAGGACGCGAAAAAGGTCCTCAATTCACGGTTGCTCATCAGATTCCTGACGGGTGTGGGCCGGTTGAAGGAGGACTTCCAGGTGCGCTACTCCCACCCGCGGGAAACGGACGAAAGGGGCAATTACCTTCTGGAGCTCGTCCCCCGTCAGGCTGGGCTAGGGATTGACAGATTGTTGCTGACGGTCGACAGGGACGACTACCGGATTGTCTCCTGCTCGTTGACCGACCTTTACGGGAACCTGACAAAAATCGTGCTCCGGGACTTAAAGATCAACAACAATCTTCCCGACAGCCTCTTTACCTTCAGTCCGCCCCCGGGAGCAAACGTCCAGGCTATCCCGTAAGGCCGCGTTCGATGGTTTTTAATATGCTTTACTCGTTGGTTACGGTAGAGTTTTTCAAATGCCACGGAGGTAAACCCGGAAATGGCCGAGCAAACAAGAGCGAACGACATCAGGTCGAGAGGCGAAGCCGTCAAGGGGTGGGTTCAGTTATCACGGCCCCCGTTCCAACTGGCCGGTGTCTTGCCGTTCGTCTTAGGTGCGGTGTTGGCTTGGCGCATGTACGGGACGTTCAACTGGTCGGTCTTCGGCCTGGGGACCCTGGCCGTTATTCTTATCATGCTCTCCACATATTATGCCGGGGAATATTACGACCTCAAAGGCGACAAACTTTCTGCCGAAAGGGAGAGAAATCGCTTTTCCGGCGGTTCCCAGGCCATACTAAAAGACCTGGTACCGCAGAAACAGGTTAAGACGGCAAGTTACCTGACGCTCATCCTGGCGGGAGCAATCGGACTTATCCTTCAATTTTACTACAAAACCGGCCCCTGGACGATCCCTCTGGGGACTGCCGGCATGGTCGCCGGCTTTTTCTACTCCACACCGCCGCTGCGTTGGGTGAGAAGAGGCGTCGGGGAATTGCTGATCGGGCTATGTTACGGGTGGCTCCCGGTGGCCGCCGCCTTCTACCTCCAGGCGGGCACGGTAGACAGTATCGTGCACTGGGTCTCCATCCCCATCGGCTGCACGATATTCAACGTCATCCTCATAAACGAATTCCCGGACTACCCCGCCGATTTGACCGAGGGAAAGGATAATTTAGTGGTTAGACTGGGGAAAAACACCGCAGCTTTTCTCTACATAGCGGTGACGGTCACCGCATGGGTTGCCTTCGGCCTGGCGATGAGACAGGGATTTCCTGTCGTTACGGTCCTCTTCTACCTCCCGTTTTTCTTGATCAGCTTGATACTGGCCGTCTTGATGTCTAAGAAGGTGTACCTCGACAGAAAGAGGCTGGAGTTGATCTGCGGGCTGACCATAGTAGTCAACTTTGGAACTTCACTGTCTTACACCCTGGCCGTCTGGCCGGGAAGCGCTTGAAACCAAAATGTTCAAACTTCCTATATTCAATCAGCCTCTGAGGGCCGTGTTCTGGCCGCCGACTTTGATCGCGAAGCAATTGACAAGCGTGCTCTATTTCAATGACCTGGTCGAGTGGAACAGGTTTCCCGACTGGCTCCTCAGGCACAGTTTCAGCTCCTTACCTGTAGCTGCAGGCTCCGTAGGCATGGGGTGCATCGGGTTTCCGGCACATCCGGCGTGGGAGGTAACCGGCGCCTGCAACCTGCGCTGTATCCACTGTCATGCCGCGAGCAACAAACCGGCGGAAGGCGAACTGACGACCGACGAGGCCAAGAGGTTCATCGACGACCTGGCGGGGGTGGAGGAATTCCGTATGCTGGTCTATACCGGCGGCGAGCCCCTGGTGCGTCCCGACCTGCTCGAGTTGCTGCACCATTCAAAAAAGGCGGGCCTTACCAATGTGATCGCCACTAACGGCACGCTGATAACCGAAGAGGTCGCCTTCAGGCTCAAAGACGCCGGCGTCGTCGGGGCGGCGGTCAGCCTCGATTCTTCACAGAGCTCAATCCACAATTACATCCGCAGCAACGGTAATGCCTTCGACCTGGCCATGCGGGGCATACGGGCGGTGAAGAAGGCAGGCATTCTTTTACAGATAAACGTTACCGCCATGGAGTACAATCGCGCCGGTTTGGAGGAGCTGATAGATCTCGCCGACAGAGAGGGGTCGGGGATCATGCTGATGTATCAGTTGGTGCCGGTCGGCCGGGGAAGCGCCATCGAAGAAGCCGCCCTCGACGTCACTGAGAACGAGAGGCTACTGAAATCCCTGGCTTGCAAGCAGAAGGACGTCTCCACCATCATCGAACCGGTAGCCGGTCCGCAATACTGGCCTTACCTTATGGAGCAACGTGGGAGATCCGACGGCGCCTGGCTCAAACTGGCCAAGCGGGTGTTTCACGGCTGTTCGGCGGGCAGGGGGTTCGTGTACATCAAGGCAAACGGCGATGTCTGGCCCTGCCCTTTTGTAGAGATAAACGCCGGCAACGTGAGAGAGAGGTCTTTCGAAGAGATATGGCGGCAGAGCGACGTATTTGTCAACTTAAGAAACCGAGAAGAGACCCTGAAAGGGAAGTGCGGGGAGTGCAAGTACAGAACGATATGCGGAGGGTGCCGGGGACGTGCCCTGGCTTATCACGGGGACTACCTGGCCGAAGACCCCTCCTGTTTTCTGCACCGCAACCACTCTTAGCTTAAAGTGGGCATCGACCGAGGAGCAGGGCAGTCAGGGCTACTTGCGAAAGAAAAGGTACATGAGGACACTAAGGACGATGCTGACGATTATGCACGTCGTCAAAGGAAAATAGAAGGTGAAATTCTTGCCCTTGACCAGAAAGTCGCCGGGCAACCGGCCCAACCAGGGTATCTTTCCCCCCAGCATAAAAAGAAGGCCCACGACGGCCAGGATCACACCGATAGCGACCAGGATTTTCCCGAAATTAAAGATCTCGTTCATCCTTATTGTGCTCCCGCCTCATGCCCATCTGAAGGGCTGTTCTTGAGCAAAATCCGGGTTCAGCGCCCGGTCGTCCACTTCCTGGGTGTAGATTTCTTCGAAGCCCATGTCCAGCGCCTCCTCCACGATGTCGGCGTACTCTTCCTCCGTTACGCGCCTTCCCAGACATGGGTGCCCCTCCGAAAAGGGCATCGGGGTATACTGCGACATTATACTGACCGGAACCGCTTTTGACAAATGTTTCGCTATCAGCCTGAGGACCGCGAGCGAATTTTCCTTCCTGCCCGGCAGTACGAGGTGCCTGACCAAGAGGCCTTTCAGGGCTATACCGTCCCTGACCTCGAGGCCGTCGCCGACCTGCTCCATCATCTCCCGGATGGATTCGAGCGCCCGTCGCGGATAGTCGCCGGCGCAGGAGAACTCAGCCGCATCCTCGGCCAAACCGTACTTGAAGTCCGGCAGGTAGATGTCCACCATTCCCCCGAGGAGGCGGACTACGTCGGGGTTTTCATAGCCGCCGCAATTGTAGACGAAGGGGACACGGAGCCCCCGGTCACGGGCAAGACGAAGGGCTTCGGCTATCATCGGGACGTGGGGAGTGGGCGTCACCGCTTCGATGTTGTGGCATCCCGAACCCTCGAGGTCGAGCATCAGGCCGGCGAGTTCGGCGATACCGACGCAACGGCCCCTGAGGGTGTGACTGATCTGGTGGTTCTGACAATAGACACACTGGAGGTTGCAGGATGAAAAGAAGACCGCCCCCGCACCGCGGTTCCCCGATAAAGGCGGCTCTTCGCCGTGGTGGGGCAGGGCGCGACTCAGGACGACCCGGTGGTCGAGGGCGCAGTACCCCCTTTCACCGGCCGTCCTGTTCACCCCGCACTTCCGCGGACAGAGGGCACAACGCGCCAACATCTCACGCAATTTATCGATCTGCCCGTCTAAGTCACCCCGATCCGTTCTCATCACTCAAGCATCTTTACGACTTCGCGGATACGGCCGCTTGCGACCGCTTCCAGAAACCGATCTCCGAGAGGGGCGCACAAATCCACTGCCCTGCGCCAGTTCTTTATCCTGGTCTCCGGGTCATCGATGAAGGTGACGAAGTCTTCTCTGTCGGGAACTCTTCTGCCGGGTAAACGTTCCACCAACCCGGCGCCGGGGTGGACCAGGAGGACGTTCTCCAGTATTTTTGCAGGCGGGCGGCGCGACTTCAACCCCTTGTCGAACCACCCGGGAACGATGCGTTCCGTGTGATGGAAGAACAGGGTTACTTCCCCTTCCCGGGCGGTGTATTCGTGATTCAGGTGATAATCGAAGACACCGCCGTCCCGGTATGCCCCCCGCGGTGCATTGTAGATGTCCCGTACGCCGGCGATGACGACCGGGATCGCACCGGAGGCGAGGATCGCCGCCTTGAAATTCGTCGAGTCGAGTGGGATCGTCTTCCCGCAGAAATCCTGACGAAGGCAGAACCGCGGCGGCAGAGCGCCGCTGTAAAAGACGACGCGCTCAAAGAGAAGCCTCAGGTAATCGGGGTTCAGGGCGTTAAAGAGCCAGGCCGACCCTACTCCCAACCGCTGGATAAAGGAGATCTCCGAAGCGGCGAAATTCTTCGCCCTCGCAGTCGTGACGGCGAGTCGGTATTGCCTGTGCGCGAGGGCGAAGGGGACTGCGTCATCCTCGATATACGCATCCAGGAGTGTTCTCATGGAATCGAGCAGCGTCTCCGGGGTGTCCGACCGCTGATAAGATGAGTCCTTAAGGTAGGTCTCCATGAAGGTCCTGTAGCTCTTGACGGGCTCGGGCTGCAACCAGGCAGCCATCCTCCAGGCGCCCGACGACGACCCTGCGAGCAACACGGGCTTGGAGCGCCCAAGAACGGCATTCTCCAGGAGCGCGAGGTCGAAACCGCTTGCCGCCAACCAGCGCGGCCCACCGGCCGGCGCCAAATAGGTCGTGACCCGGTCAAGGTCAAACCCGCCGTCTTTGATGACCCGATAAACTTTGCGGCCTGCCCTGATGCACAGGTCTCTCATTTCCGCCTCTTCCTGTGTTACACACCCCTTCGCGGACTTCGAAAAAAAAGTGAGCATACCTAACAAAGATCACTCAACTTATCAAGAGGGCCCCCGAAAATTTAATGGCCTTGACACATCCCCGCACCTTGGGTATGAACAGGCGAAGCTGTGAGAACCTCTCACTGGGGATATAAGGGGGTAACGATGAACATCAAAACACAGGTCATAGGAATCGCCGCAGACGCAAAAAAGGCTTCCCACACGCTCGCCGGTGCACCGTCCCCGGTGAAAGACGCCGCGTTGCGGAAGATGGCCGATGAACTGGTAAAAAACACAGAATTCCTGCTCGACGAAAACGGAAAGGACGTTCGGTACGCCCGCGACAAGGGTCTTTCTTCCGCGTTGGTCGACCGGCTCACCCTGAAGGCGGAGACCGTTAGCGGGATCTCCAGGGGTCTGCGGGAAGTCGCCGCGCTGCCCGACCCCGTCGGGAAGGTGACCTCCCTGTGGAAGAGGCCGAACGGACTCGTCGTCGGCAGGATGCGGATCCCCCTCGGTGTGGTCGGCATCATCTATGAGTCCCGGCCCAACGTGACGGCCGACGCGGCAGCACTCTGCCTGAAGTCGGGCAACGCCGTCATCCTGAGAGGAGGCTCGGAGGCCATCCATTCCAACCTCGCCATCGCCGGTATCCTTCGGCGCGTACTGGAAGAGCACGGCCTCCCGGAAGCGGCCGTCCAGATAATCCCGACGACCGACAGGAAGGCGGTCCACGAGATGCTCCAGCTCGAAGAGTACATCGACTTGATCATCCCGCGGGGAGGTGAAGAACTCATCCGGGCGGTCGTCCAGACGTCCAAGATACCGGTCATCAAGCACTACAAAGGCGTGTGCCATATCTACGTCGACGCCGGTGCAGACCTCGACATGGCGCTCGACATCTGCATGAATGCCAAGGTCCAGAGACCGGGTGTTTGTAACGCCATGGAAACCCTCCTGGTCCACAAAGACGCGGCGCAGGCGTTCCTGCCCCTCATGGCGAAACGGTACTCCGATGCCGGGGTCCTGTTGAAGGGCTGCGCGGAAACGAGGAATATCCTGCCCGACATCGAAGAGGCGAGGGAAGAAGACTGGTACGCCGAGTACCTCGACCTCGTCCTCGCCGTCCGGACGGTCAACGGCCTTGACGAGGCCATTCGCCACATCGAGAAGTACGGTTCGCTCCACACGGAGGCGATCATCACGAGGGACTACCGGAACGCACAGCGTTTCCTAAACGAAGTCAATTCTTCCACGGTGCTCGTCAACGCCTCCACGCGCTTCAGCGACGGGTTCGAGCTCGGCCTCGGCGCCGAGATCGGGATCAGCACCACAAAACTCCACGCCTTCGGCCCCATGGGTGTCGAGGAACTGACGACGACGAAATTCATCGTCTACGGAGACGGACAGGTCAGGACATGAGATGGGGACTCCTGGGGGGGACATTCGACCCGATCCACATCGGGCATCTACGCTGCGCCGAAGAAATCCGGGAGATGTTCGGGCTGGACAAGGTGTTGTTTGTGCCGGCGGCGAGCCCGCCGCTCAAAAGGGCGAAGGTCACGCCCTTTGCAGACCGCATGAAGATGGTCGCGCTCGCCGTGGAGGGAAACCCCGCCTTTGAAGTCTCCGACGTGGAAGGCAGGCGTGAAGGACGGTCCTATTCGATCGATACGGTTCGCTATTTTCTCGACGCCCGGGGAAGAGACCTCGATCTTTTTTTCATCCTTGGCCGGGACGCCTTCGCGGACATCGGGCGCTGGAAGGACTGGGAGAAGCTCTTACTCCTATGCCATTTCGTGGTCGTGACAAGGCCCGGTTACGACGACCAGCGCCTCGATGAAATCCTACCGCCCCCGTTAGCAGCGAGTTTTCGTCATCTACCAGGCCGGAAGGCCTTCCGCAGCCCTATCGGTTCCTTGCTCTTTTTCCGTTCCGTAACATTTCTCGACATCTCTTCGACGGACATCAGGAAAAGACTTTCACGAGGTAAGTCCGTCCGTTACCTCATTCCCGACGCCGTCGCCGAATACATCGACGGGCATTCCCTCTATCGGCGCCTCGCCTGAGATGTGCTTGTCTATTCTTTTATCCTTGACGTACCCCGGCAAGGTCTCCTATACTGCGCGACCAAAACAACCGAACCGATACGGCGGCCTTTCGCGGCGCTCCGGCTGAAAGCCCATCTTCGGTGGAGAATTTCTTTAGCCTCGGAGAGGCCGTCAAGAGCCGGCCCCGCGGTAGCTGGATCCCGCTCAAATAACAACGAGCTTAAAGTTTAAATCCCTTAGCCAATCGATAAATGCTGGAGGTCATACCAATGGAGAAAATGTGCAAGGTAGTCGGAATAATCGTCGCATTACTCATCGTCATCGTTTTTTACTGGACCAGGTACCAGGTCATCCCCGTCAACTATGCCTATGCGCCGGGCTTCTATAAAGTGAACAGGCTGACCGGTGAGGTCAACCTCGTCCTGGGGAAGGAATACGTGACCGTGGAGAAGGCGGCAGACAGAGGACCGAGGCCTGAAACTGCTCCGACCCCTGAAACGGCCCCGGCTCCTGCCCCCTCGCCCGCAAAGTAAAGAGGCAGGCAGAAAAAACTATTCACTTCGACCTTATTGCAAGACCCTGCGGAGGAATTGCCCGGTCAGCGACGCCTCCTCCCTCGCAACGTCTTCCGGGGTCCCGGAGGCGATTATGCGTCCTCCTCCCGGCCCCCCTTCGGGGCCGAGGTCGATGACGTAGTCGGCTGACTTGACGACGTCCAGGTTATGTTCGATCACGACGACGGTATTGCCGTAATCGACGAGTCTTGCGAGGACGTCCAAGAGCTTCTGGACATCTGCGAAGTGCAGCCCGATGGTCGGCTCGTCCAGGATGTACAGGGAAGTGCCCTTCACCCGCTTACCCAGCTCCTTGGCAAGTTTGATCCTCTGCGCCTCGCCGCCCGATAGCGTCGTTGCCGACTGTCCCAGCCTTATGTAGCCAAGGCCGACGTCGTTCAGGAGCATCAGCTTCGACAGGATGGCGGGGACGTTCTCGAAAAAAGAAAGCGCCTGACTCACCGTCAAGTCCAGGATGTCGGCTATGCTTTTCCCCTTGTAGAGGATGTCCAGCGTATCGCGGTTGAAACGCTTCCCGTGGCATACGTCGCAGGTGACATAGACATCGGGGAGGAAATGCATCTCGATCTTTATCACGCCGTCTCCTTTGCAGACCTCGCACCTGCCGCCTTTCACGTTGAAACTGAAGCGGCCGGAATGATAACCCCTCACCCTCGCGTCCGGAAGTTGGGTGAATAGGTCGCGGATCGTATTGAAGGCACCCGTGTACGTCGCCGGGTTCGACCGGGGGGTACGGCCGATGGGCTGCTGATCCATAACTATCACCCGCTCGATTCCCCCCAGGTCCCTGACCTTCCTGACCTTCCCCGCCCTGTCGCGGCACCGGTAAAGCCTGCGGGCGATTACCTTGTACAGGGTGTCGATGACCATCGTGCTCTTCCCCGACCCCGACACCCCGGTGACACAGGTCATCACGCCTGTGGGAATCTTGATATCGATGTCCTTGAGGTTGTTCTCCGTCGCCCCCTCGAGACAGATGTACCGCCCGGCGGCGGCCCGTCTCCCGGCGGGCACGGGGATCTTCATCCTGCCGGAAAGGTAAGCGCCCGTGAGGGATTCCGGGGATTCGCATATTTCTTCCGGCGTGCCCTGAAAGATGATCTCGCCTCCCTTCAGGCCGGCGCCGGGACCCATGTCGACGATGTAGTCGGAAGAAAGCATCATTTCAGGGTCGTGTTCGACGACGAGAACGGCGTTACCCATGTCCCGGAGGCGCTTCAACGTAGAGATCAGCCGCGCGTCATCCCTGGGGTGGAGGCCGATGGTGGGCTCGTCGAGGACATAAAGAACCCCCACCAGCCCGGACCCAATCTGCGTAGCCAGCCTGATCCTCTGCCATTCACCCCCCGAGAGCGTATTCGACGACCTCTCCAGGCTCAGATAGTCCATACCCACCTCGAGGAGGAACATCAGCCGCGCCCCGATCTCCTTTAAGATACTCTGGGAGATGAGGACCTCCTGGTCCGTCAGCTTCAAGGTCGAAAAAAAATTCATGGCCTCCCTGATGGACATGCAGGAGACCTCGTGGATGTTCTTCCCCCCGACCGTCACGGCCAGGCTCTCCTTCTTCAACCTGGCACCCCGGCAGGACGGGCATTCCCTCACGTTCATGTACCGCGCAAGTTCCGCGCGGGCATCCTTCGACTTCGTTTCCCGGTAACGCCGGTCGAGGGTGTTAATCACCCCTTCAAAGGGCTTGCTGTAAAAGTACCGCCTCCCGTCCCTGTCGAAGTGAAACTGAATCTCCTCGTCGCCTGACCCGTAAAGGAGCACGCGCCTGACTTCTTCCGGCAACTGGTTGAAGGGGACGTTGATGTCGAATTTGTAATGCCCGGAGAGGGCTTCCAGGAGCTGGAAAAAATGTACGGAGTTTCGTTTCGCCCAGGGAGCGATCGCCCCCTCCCGGAGGGAGAGCTCCGGGTCGGATACCACAAGGTCCTCGTCGAAATACATCCTTGTTCCGAGGCCGCCGCAATCGGGACAAGCACCGTAGGGACTGTTGAAAGAGAAGACCTTCGGCTCGAGCTCGGAAAAACTGATGTCGCACCGGGGGCAGGCATAACGGCCGCTGAAGACCTTCTCCTCACCGTCCGTTTCTATCCTGACAAGACCGTCCGAGAGTCCGATGGCTATCTCGATCGAGTCCCGCAGGCGTTTTCCGATTCCTTCCCGGCAGACGAGGCGGTCGACGACTACATCGATGGAATGGCGTTTCTTCCGGTCCAGGGGTATCTCATCGGCAAGGTCGTGTACAGTGCCGTCCACACGGACCCTAACGAAGCCGGCCTTCCTCAGTTTCCTCAGCTCCTTCTGGAACTCCCCCTTTCTCCCCGTGACGACAGGCGCAAGGAGACTGACCTTCGTCCCCTCCGGCAAGGCCAGAACATAGTCCGTCATCATTTCGACGGTCTGGGGTTTGATCTCCCTGCCGCATCGATAACAATGAGGGATGCCGACTCTGGCATAGAGGAGCCGCAGGTAATCGTAAATCTCGGTCACCGTTCCGACCGTGGAGCGGGGGTTCTGGCTCGGCTGGCGCTGCTCTATGGCGATGGCAGGGGACAGACCCTCGATGGATTCGACCTCCGGCTTGTCCATCCGGCCGATGAACTGCCTGGCATAGGTGGAGAGCGATTCCACGTACCGCCGCTGGCCTTCGGCAAAAACGGTGTCGAAGGCCAGGGAGGATTTGCCCGACCCGCTCACGCCGGTGATGACTACAAGTTTGTTTCTCGGGATGTCGAGGTCGATGTGTTTGAGGTTGTGCTGAGAAGCGCCCCTGACTTTGATAAACTCCATCTCGTGATCTCAGAGCCTGATTTCCACGAATGATTTTTCCCTCAATTCCTGCACCCATTCCTGGAGCTTCCTCTCCATCTTCTCATTCGTGATTTCATTCCTTATCTCCTCGCGTATGACTGCGAGCGGTTTAGCCCCCTTGCCGCGCCGGTCCACGACCTTCAGGATATGAAAACCGAGGGGGGATTCCACAACCTCGCTTAGTTCACCCTCTTTCAGCCTGAACGCCGCCTCTTCCACCGACGGAAACATAGTCCCCTTTTCCACGAACCCCAGGTCACCGCCTGCCTGAGCCTCCGGTCCTTTCGAGAAACGGCTTGCCATCAACTCGAAAGGCTCACCCGCCTTGAGCTTCTTCAGTATCTCTTCCGCCCCCATCCTCAGTTTCTTCTTCGTTTCACCGTCGGCGCCGTTCGGGATGGCAATCAGGATTTGCTTCAGCCTTATCGATTCTTTCCCTTCATAGATATCCCGGTGCCTGCTGTAATGTTCCCCTATCTCTTCTTCGCTCACGGCGATCTTCGACCTGACTTCCCTTTGAGCCAACCTCATCTTCATAAGGTGTTTTTTCGTTTCCTCTTTGAATTCCTCGAAAGACGACCCTTCCTTCACCAGGGCCTCTTTAAAGTCTTCCAGCTTCGTATTCCTTCGGGCCAACAAGTCGGATATCGAAGACATGACGTCTTCTTCCTTGACGACGATGCCGGCCCTTCTGGCTTGCTGCTCGATGATCAGGTCGTCGATCATCCTGTTGAGTACGACCTTCCGCGTCTCCTCGACGACCCTGTTTCGGTCCTCGGGCCCAAGAGATTTCCCCATCCTCTCTATGTACGACTTGACCACATTGTCCAGCTCGTAAAGAGTGATGACGTCATTACTCACCACGGCAACCACCCGGTCGACTACCTCGGCACGGGCGACCTCCAGGTAAAAAAACAACGTCAAGATTGAAACGACGATGATGACGACGATACGGTTCATTAGCCCATTCCTTTTCTCTTGCTCGATACCCGGTGATTATTTTTTCTCCACCCTTCCGCCCTCGCGGCCGACGCTCCGGAGCACCGGTTCGTTTATCTTTACGATTGACTCGCGCCTCAATCGCTCCAGCCATCCGGCGTATTCCCGGTCTTCCTTATCCCTCTTCAGCTTAGCCTCGGTCGGCTCTCTTTGTTCGGCCAACACTCTCTTGCCGCTCCTCTGTCTTTCGAGAACCTTGAAAATGTGGTACCCATACGGCGTCTCGATGATCCCACTCACCTTCCCCGGCGGCAAAGAAAAGATAACTCTATCAAAAGCCTCGGGCAAGACACCCCGCGCGAAATAGCCGAGGTCGCCTCCCCGCTCGGCCTCAGGCCCCAGAGAAAACTCTCTCGCCATGGCCGCAAAATCCTCGCCGTTTTTCAACCGTTGCATGACCATCTCGGCTTTTTCCCTATCCTGAAAAACCATCTGGCTGAGGTGGACCCGCTCTGCGACCAGCCTTTCTTCCCCGTGCTGCTTCAAATAGTCCAGGACTTCTTCATCCGATACCGATACCCGCGAGTTAACCTCCTGCCGGATGAGCTCCTCCAGGAGAAGCCTCCGCCGCAGTTTCTCTTCCCACGTTCGGTACTCCTTCTGTCCGCCCTTGAAATACTGCTCAAAATGTTCTTCTCCGTAATCCTTCCTGATCTCTTCGAGACGTCTCTTGAGCTCCCCTTCGCTGATGGAGAGGCCGAGCCTCCTCGCCCGATTCAGCATGACCTGCTCGTCGATCAACTCGTTCAGGACATCCCGCTTCAAGACCTCGAATTGCTCGGCGTTCATCGAAGACCTGCCTTCCATGAGCGCAATTTTCTGCTCCAGCCGTTCTTTGAAGTCCTCCAGCGGAACCTTTTCGCCGTCGACCGTCGCCACGTATTCCTGTGAACCTCCGAAGAACTGACAACCCGTCGTCGCCAGAACCACGAATGCCGCAATCAAGGCGGCGTTTGTGTGAAAATGTCTTCTCTGCATCGTCTTTTTTTCCCGCGCCACCCTTCCTCCGATAACCATCGCCTTCTTGCGCCCCTTTGTCAACCCGCCAGCTCACTTAACAGCCCTTTAGCCGCGCTGATCACCTCGCCGTGTCTCAGGCCGGGGATTGGAATGATGAGCCTGTGATCGGGTGTGAATTTCACCCCCTTTGCTTTCTTCCTGATGAAATTGAATATCTTTTCCGGGTTCAGGGAGCTGCTCCTCATGAAAGAAAGAGAGAGGGTCTTGTCGTCGTAGTCGACCCGCTTGACCGCAAGCGGCTTTGCGAGATTCCGGATGCGAATGACTTCTAAAAGATTCTCGACCTGCACCGGTATGTACCCGTAACAATCCAGCAACTCATCCCGCAGGGCCGATATATCTTCCTCAGTCGAGGCCATGGATATCCGCTTGTACATCACGAGCCTTCGGTTCACGTCGGGCATGTAATCATCGCCGATGAAGGCCGGGAGTCCGAGATGTATCTCGGGCCGGACATCCTCTTCCGGCGCCGCCTCACCTTTCAACTCCCTGATCGTGTTCTCGATAAGCTGGATGTACATCTCATAGCCCACGGCCGCAACGTGTCCAGACTGAGAAGTCCCCAGGATGTTTCCCGCGCCCCTGATCTCCAGGTCATGGGAGGCGACGGCGAAGCCCGAACCCGGTTCCGTTAGCTCCCGGATCACCCGCAACCTCTTTTGCGTGTCCGGCGCGAGCATCGCACCCCCGGGGATGAGGAGATAGGCATGGGCCTCCTCCTTCGACCTGCCCACCCTCCCCCGGAGTTGGTAGAGTTGGGAAAGGCCGAAACGGTCCGCCCGGTTGATGATAATCGTGTTGGCCGAAGGGATGTCGATGCCCGACCCTACTATCGTCGTGCAAACAAGGACATCATAGTCGCGGCGGACATACCCCACCATGACGTCTTCCAGTTCCCGGCTCTTCATGCGTCCGTGCGCCACCGCCACCCTGGCCTCCGGCACCAGCCGCCTGACCAGTCTTTCCATCGTGTAGATAGAATTGATTCTGTCGTGGACAAAGAATACCTGGCCCTTCCTCTCCAGCTCGGAGTGGACGGCGTTCTTGATCACTTCCTCGTCGAACTCCACGACATGGGTCTTGATGGAGCGCCTGTCCTCCGGCGGCGTGTTGATTATGGATAGGTCGCGGATACCCACCAAAGAAAGCTGCAACGTCCTAGGGATCGGCGTCGCCGTCAGGGTCAGGACGTCCACGAGGGTCCGCAGTTGCTTGAGCTTTTCTTTGTGACTGACCCCGAAGCGCTGCTCTTCGTCCACGACCACCAGGCCGAGCTCCTTGAAGAAAACATCCTTCTGCAGGAGCCGGTGCGTCCCGATCACGATGTCTATCTTTCCCCGACCGAGGTCATCGATGACCTTCTGCTGTTCATTCCTGGCCTTGAAGCGGTTCAGCACGTCGATGCGTATGGGATATTTCTCCAGCCGCCGCAAAAAGGTCTGGTAATGCTGTTCGGCCAGGATCGTCGTCGGCACCAAGACGGCCGCCTGTTTCCCTTCCATCACGGCGCGGAAGGCCGCTCTTATTGCCACCTCCGTCTTGCCGAACCCCGCGTCGCCGCACACCAGCCTGTCCATCGGCTTTGAGTCGGTCATATCTACGTTGACGTCCTCGATGGCCCTCGCCTGGTCCGGTGTCTCTTCAAACTCGAAGGAAGAGCAGAATTCGTCATAATAGGCGTCGGTGGGTGCGAAGGGTTGCCGTTCTAGGCTCTCCCTCGCGGCATAGAGCGAAACGAGCTCTTCGGCGACCTCTTCGACGGAACGCTTCACCCGTTTCTTTGCGTTCTCCCAGGACGTCCCTCCGAGCTTGTCCGCCTTCGGGGCATGCCCGTCGGGGCCGATGTACCTCTGTATCCGGTCGAGACGGTCGACGGGGATGTAGAGCTTGTCGCCCTCCGAGTACTCCAGGTTGAGGAAGTCGTTCTCGATGTCTCCCACTGCAAGCTTCTCAAGCCCCCGGTAGATGCCGATGCCGTGGTCGGTATGGACGACGAAATCACCCTCCTTGAGCTCACCGAACGACCTGAGGAAGTAGCCTTCATGGACCGGCCTTCTCTTTCTTCTACTGACCTTCGGGCCGAAAATCTCTTCGTCGCTGAGGACGACCAACCTGAGGCGGGGAAAGATAAAGCCACCCGACAGGCGGCCCTCCGAGAGAACCAGTTCACCCCTGCCGTTGTGTTTCAGAAGCGCGCCGATGACATCACCGTTCGCGCGGCGGGCCTCCAGGCCGTAATCCTCCAGGAGGCGGGCCATCTTTTGCATCTCCGCCTCGCCGCTGCAGAGCAGGTTCACGAGATTTCCTTCTTCCCTCCACGCCCTGAGCTTTTCCATCAACGGCTGAAGAGGCCGCTCGCTTTTCTTGAAAGAGACGCCCTCTTCCCTGAAACCGGAGGGCTTCGTCACGTCCAACCGGACCGGCCGGACGCCCCCCTCCCTTCTTTCGACCTCAAGGTCATCGAAGGTTACCTCCTGGAAGGCCTCGAGGCCACGGCGAAGCTCCTCACCGGAAAACAGATAGGATTCGTGCTCGAAGTAAAACCTTCCCTCTTCCCTTGCCTTCGCCGCCGCCTTGTCAAGGGTCTCGACATACTCATTTCCCGCCCGCTCCAGCGAATAGGGGTCGTTCAGAATGACGACGCTTCCCGCAGGTAGGAAGGAAAAGAGGCCGACGCATCCCTCATCGCCCGAACCGCCGAAAAGCGGCAGAAGCCTGGGGTTGAGGGAAAGGCCGTTCGCGACCATGTCCTGGAGGCGGTCGCGTATCAGCCGGGGCAAATTGATCTCGTTGGCCCTGTCTTTCAGCTCCCGGAGGGCAACCTTTCGCAGCTCCTCCGAAACGATCAGCTCCCTCGCCGGGGAAAGGACAAAATCGACCCTTTCTTCCGCGGTTCGCTGAGAATCGACATCGAAGGTCTTGATCGACTCTACTTCATCGCCGATAAAAATGAGCCTGAGCGGCCGAGGCTCCGACGGCGGAAAGACGTCGACGACCTGCCCCCTGACGCTGTACTCACCCTTCTCCTCCACGAGAGAGACATGCCGGTATCCGCCCTCGTCGAGCTTTTTCATAAATTCTTCCCTGTCCAGGAAGTCACCAATGGCGACCGTCTGCATGTACGAGCGGACCGCACCTCCCGCCCTTACCTTCTGCATCAGGGCGTCTACGGGGACGACGACGAGCAGGGGCTTTCCCAGTAATAGATGAGAGAGGACATCTACACGGGCTGCCTCCACATCCCCCCGCGAGGAGATGAAATCCTGGGAAAGGAGGTCCCAGGGAGGATAGAGGCGCACGCAGCCGTCCCGCAGGAAGACAGAAAGGTCGCGGCAGAAACGCTCGGCTTCCGCCAACGTCGGCACGACGACGAGGGTCGTCTCGCCGGAGAACCGGCGGACGAGTGCTGTGAGGAGCGCCTTCGCGGAACCGTCCGGGCCGCTCACCCGGACCCGTTCATCGCCGGCGCAGACCTTCTCCAGGAAACCCATCAACACCGGGTCTTTCAGGTACGTACTATCCTCAACGATGCTTTTCATCTGCAACTATCGGCCGTCACCGTTTGGTCTTCAGCCTCGCCTCCTTGCACCCTTACCCAATCATAATTTTACCATCCGGTCCAAGGCCCTGAAAGCCTGAACCCGCATCTTCTCCGGCACCTTGACGACGTGCTTCATCTCCCTCAGGGAACTCAAGATGTCTTCCAGCGTGATCGACTTCATCGTCCCGCAGACCATCTTCTCGGAGGCCATGATGAAGGTCTTTTCGGGATTTTCTTTTTTCAAGGGGTGTAGGACCCCGACCTCCGTCCCGATGACGACCTCCCGGGCCTCGGTCTCACGGGCGTAACGGATGATGCCCGCCGTGCTCCCGACGAAATCGGCCATGTCGATCACCTCGGCCCTGCATTCGGGGTGGACGGCAAGCTTCGCCCCGGGATGTTCCCTCATGACCGCATTCACCTCTTCCGCCGTAAGGAAATGATGAACGGGACAATACCCCTCCCAGGGAATGACTTCCTTGTTTGTGAACCTCGCCGTGTACCGCGCAAGGTTGCCGTCCGGGACCATGAGGATTTTTTCGCCCGCGATCGAATTCACCACTTTTACGGCATTGGCCGAGGTGCAGCAGATGTCGCTAAGGGCCTTGACGGCCGCCGACGAATTCACGTAGGTGACCACCTGACACCCCGGATGTTCGGCCCTGGCTTTCTCAAGCTCGACGGGCGTGATCGTGTCGGCAAGAGGGCAACCGGCCTCGAGCCGCGGAAGAAGTACGGTCTTTTCCGGGGACAGGATCGAGGCGCTCTCCGCCATAAAGTGGACGCCGGCGAAAACGATCACCTCGGCATCCGTTCTGGCCGCCTCTATGCTGAGGGCGAGGGAATCACCCACAAAATCGGCCACATCCTGTACCTCCCCACGCTGGTAGTAATGGGCGAGAAGCACCCCCTTTTTCTCCTTGAGCTGACCCCTGATCTGCTCCTGTTGCTCTGCGACATTCATTCCCAAGCCCTCTAATCCCGATTAATCCGATAGACCCCAACCGGCTGAAATTAACGTAAAACTTTACTCCATCGATGGGAATAATTCAAGGTGTAAAAGGAAAACGGGCATAGCCTGACATTGACAAGGCATCAATTATAGGATAGTTCTTGTTTTGAAGGATGCAGCGGCCGATCCAAATTGAAAGTTCTTCTTTCTTCCTTCGAAATCCCAACCTTCGGGTTTCCTTATGATTACTGTAAAAGAAGCCCTTGCGCAGGTACTTGCGACAGTAAAACCTCTTCCGCTGGAGAAGGTCGGCCTTCTCGATACTCTCGGCCGGATCCTGGGAGAAGGCATCCGCTCCGGCCGCGACATCCCGCCGAAAAACAATTCCGCGATGGACGGCTACGCCCTCCGTGCCGTCGATACACGGGGCGCATCAATAGAGAGGCCGGCCACGCTCCGCGTCATCGAGGATGTCCCGGCGGGTTACCTGTGGACGAAAAAGATAGGGGCCGGTGAAGCCGCCCGCATCATGACAGGGGCACCGATCCCTGAAGGAGCAGACGCCGTAGTCAAGGTGGAAGACACGGAAAACGACGGAGGTGATGTCAGGGTCTTTGTCTCAGCCGTAGAAGGGCTGAACATCCGCCTTGCCGGGGGAGACGTCAGGATCGGTGAACTGGTCATCAGGAAAGGCAGCGTCGTCCGTCCGGCGGAAGCCGGCATGCTGGCGGCCCTGGGCCGTTCCATTGTTTACGTCCACCAAGTGCCGGTTGTGGCCATTATTTCGACGGGGGATGAACTCGCCGACATCGACGAGCCGCTTTCCCCGGCAAAGATCACGAACAGCAACGGGTATGCCTTAGCGGCTCAGGTCATGGAATGCGGCGCCGTCCCCCTGCAGGTCGGCATCGCCGGAGACGACAGGAGAGATCTGGCCGAAAAGTTCCGGATGGCCCTCCGGGCAGATGTGATCCTCTCGTCGGGAGGCGTATCCGTGGGAGATTACGACCTCGTGAAAGAGGTGATGATGGAGCTGGGAACGAGGATAAAATTCTGGGGAGTCGCGATGAGGCCAGGAAGACGCCTTGCCTTCGGGACACTGAAAGGCAAACCCGTCTTCGGACTGCCGGGAAATTCCGTTTCTTCGATGGTCACCTTTGAGCAGTTTGTGAGACCCTCACTCCGCAAGATGATGGGGCATCGCGACCTTTACAGACGAGCGGTGCGCGCCGCACTCACAGAAAGCATAACGAAGGAAAAAGGCCTCCGCTATTTCGTACGGGGTCGGGTGGTATACGAAAATGGGCTGTACTCCGTGACCACCACGGGCGGGCAGGGGTCAGGAATCCTAAAGTCCATGGTCAAGGCTAACGGGTTGATCGTCCTGCCGGAAGACCTGACGGAGGCGAAAAAAGGCGATACCGTCACCGTTCAGCTCTTCGAGCGCTCCCTAGAAAACACAGCGTCCCCGGAACACCTTTAAGCCTCAGGTCGGTTTCCGTTACAGGTCAACGTCGTTGTGTCGTCATGCTGAGCACGTCGGTCCGTGACGGTGATTCGAAGAAATTCCCGGCAATCTCGATAATCCATTGACACGGTTCGATAAATTCTGCTATTCAACCCGGAGCGGAAGTGCTAAGGTCACTGGTGGGCCTCCCGGACTTCAAATCCGGTGTGAGGGACTAAAACTCTCTCAGGTGGGTTCGATTCCCATGCACTTCCGCCAATTTATCTCATTATTTCAATATCTTATAATTTAAAAACTAATCCGATACCGATCCGATAAATGGGTTGGTGCATCTGATATAATATTTTAAAAATTTAATACTTTG